>NZ_JBSSBO010000013.1:0-65410 GCF_054058915.1 Thermostichus sp. MS-CIW-41 | reverse complement strand
AGAACTGCTCCCACACGTTGCTGGTTGAGCGACGTTGGATAACAGTAGTCATGAGGACAAACTTCCCTAAGGAAGCGCGAAGATTGACAACCTAAACTTAAAACATCCGTTAAGTTTCGTCAACCACCTTTTTTGATCCTGAGAGAGGCCATGTCGCTTGTCCGCTGGATTTTAGGGATCCACACCACCACGCCCGTTTTGGGCCTGGCCCTGCTGCCGTTGGAGCCAGGGTTGGGAGAAACCCGCAGTCAGAGCTGGTGGCTGGATCGGGAGATGGCAGCGCAGTTGCACCCCTGCTTGAAAGTCTTCTTGGCCGGTCAAGCTTGGTCGCAGATAGCTGGGATCGCTGTAGCTTTGGGGCCGGGCAGCTTTACGGGCAGCCGTTTGGGGGTGAGCGTGGCCCGTCTGCTGGGCCAGCAACTGGGCATTCCCGTGTTTGGCTACTCGGCTTTGGCCGTCCTCGCCCGCCAGGTGTGGCAGGAGCAGGGATCCCCGGCACAGCCCTTGACGGTGGCGGTGCAGATGGACGCCAAACGAGAAGAGCGGTATGGCGGCGTGTATCGGGTGACAGAAGAGGGTGTCGCTGCAGAAGTGGCCGATCGGCTCTGGGAGGAAGAGGCTTGGCAGGCAACTCTCCGACAGTGGCCGCAAGCTCTATCCGTGAATGCCGCCGATTTTGTGGATCCTGCACCTGTGGTGGCGTTGGCAGAATTGGCCCGCGCCGATTTTCGGGCTGGGTTGCGCCCTCAGTGGCAGGAGGTGTTGCCCCTCTACGGTCGCCAGCCCCCGATTGATCTCAGAGGGCTGAATCGGACTCCGTCTCCCTAGCGCGAACGGAGTGCCCCATCGTCACGGTAAGATTGGGAAGTCTAAGCAACGGATCCCTCTGCTGACATGATCTCAAGCAACGATTTGCGCCCTGGCGTCTCTGTAGAAATTGACGGAGCTCCCTACAAGGTGATCGAGTTCCAGCATGTGAAACCCGGCAAGGGGGCAGCCTTTGTGCGCACTAAGCTCAAAAACATGCAGACTGGCAACGTTGTGGAGAAAACCTTCCGCGCCGGTGAAACCCTGCCCGCAGCCACCATCGAAAAAGTCGAGATGCAGTATCTCTACGCGGAAGGGAACAACTTGGTGTTTATGGACATGGAGACCTATGAGCAGGCTCCAATTACCGCCGCCCAAATTGGCTCCGCCGTGAAATATCTGAAAGAAAACATGCAAGTGTCAATCTTGCGCTGGAATGGGCAGGTGATCGATGTGGAGCTGCCCAACACCGTTGTTCTGGAAGTGGTGGAAACAGATCCAGGGGTGAAGGGAGATACCGCCACTGGGGGAACCAAGCCGGCCAAGCTGGAGACCGGTGCCGAGATCCAGGTGCCTTTGTTCATCAAGGTTGGAGAACGGATTCGGGTCGATACCCGCACCGACACCTATCTGGGCCGGGAGTGAGTTCTCCCTCTCCTTTTCGGTTATGGATTTCTGTTGTGGACAGGTGATGCATCAGGAGTGAACCTTCCCTTGGATGTTGTCAATTGGCAGGAAATTCGTCTTCTCCTGGCCGCTCTGCAAGAGAGCGATGTTACCGAGCTAACTCTGGAGTTCAAAGATTTTCGCCTCACCTTGCGCAAAGGGATCCCGACTGAGCTCTCCTCCACCCCCGCCAGTCCGGTTATTGTCTCCTCTGCGCCTCCTCCTGCTCCTGCAGAAGCGCCCCCTCCTCCCACTGCTCCCAAATCCACCCCCAGCCATTGGATAGACGTGACGTCACCAATGGTGGGCACTTTCTACAGCGCCCCAGCTCCAGGTGAACCTGACTTTGTGCGGGTTGGCCAACGGGTGAACAAGGGCCAAACCCTGTGCATCATCGAGGCCATGAAGCTGATGAACGAGATCGAGGCCGAAGCGGCAGGCGTGGTGACCGAGATTTTGGTGAGCAATGGGCAATCGGTGGAGTTTGGGCAGGTGTTGATGCGGTTGGATCCCACGGCTTGATGGGCAAGGGGGTAAACCGGATTTTGGCGACCCAATCTCCCTTGCCTGTGTATACACCAGAGTTGAATCGGATTGAGGGGATGTGGTCGGTGTTGAAGCACTGTATCCGTCAGTTTTCCAGAGCCGGGAAGTATGGGATGGAGCAAAGGATACAGACCGCTTTACTACTCATCAATCCATTCAATCTCTCCTGCTGGGAGAGAAGTTGGGGGTGACAGCCTGGGAAACCCTCTCAGACCAATTTGACCAGTCTGCGCGCCCCTTTCACAGCCCTACCTGTGCCCCAGTTGCCGATGGCTCCCAGCTGAGGTTAAGAGAAGCCCATAGCCCCCCAGCCCATCATTGACTATGATGCGGGCGTGAGGTGTGAATAAGTACCTAAACAATGGCAACCCAACGCATTTGCTTTGCTCAAGTCTCAGATGTCCACCTGATGCCCGAGACGGGGTGCCGCTGTTGGTGGATGTCCGATTCCCCCCGCCGCCAGTTGGAAGCCGCCGTTGCCCATCTCAACCAGGTGCCCGATCTGCACTTCGTGGTGTTTACCGGGGATTTGGTGGATCAAGCGGATCCGGAGAGCTTTCAATCTTTCCAGGAGATTGTTGCCCAACTGCGGGTGCCCTATTACCTCAGCCTGGGCAACCACGATATCGACACCCTGAGGAGAAAGGGACGCTTTAACCGAGATCAGTTTATCCGTTGGTGCCAAAGCCAATTTCCCCTATCCCTGGCTCCCACTGGTTACGTCGATTACAGCCTTTCCCCTCTGCCCGGGATCCGCTTGATTGCCCTCGACGCCAGCCTGGGACGCTTCCCTTTGCCTCAGGGCGTGCTCCGCCCCTCCCAACTGCACTGGCTGGGCGAACATCTGCAAACGGTGCCGGAAGAATGGCTGATCCTGCTGATCCATCAGCCGCCCTTCATTGCTCCCACTCAAATGGACGCGGTTTTGTTTCGCAAGTACCGGCTCCTCAGCGAACCAGCCTCGGCGCTACACGCTCTCTTGGCCCGTCACGGACGGGTGGTGGCGGTGCTGAGTGGCCACCTGCATGTGCCGAAGGTGTATGTCCGCGATGGGATCCCCTACCTGACAGCACCTCCTCTGGTGGGGCCGGTTTCGGCTCTGCGGGTGTTTGAGCTGGAGGTGAACCCACGGCGAGGGGTGTTGCGCTACCACTGGGTTAAGTTGCCGGCATTGGATCCCAGCCCCCTCTGGCACGGCTTGGTGATGGGGATCCGACGGGATCGCTGGGGACAAATCCCTCTCCGGGCCAAGGGATCCCGCTCTCTCCCTCTGCCCGCTGCCGCCTGGTAATCAAAACCCCTAAAGCTTGACCGAATTAGTGTAGATTAAAAAAAGCAAAAATCGTCGAGTTCGGTGTCTTCCCCCTATGACAGCAAGCCTTTCTCCTTCTAGCCGCTGGGAGCTGGCGGCTCAAGCGCTGCGGGAGCAGTATCAACCTCAAGTGGCGTCCCTGAGCGAACGGTTTGAGCCTTTGTCGGCAAGCGACCTGCTCACCTGGGCGGTTGAAGAATTTGGAGATGGGCTGGTGCTGGCCTGTAGCTTTGGCCCGGAAGACCTAGTGCTGATCGATCTGCTCACGGCGATTAACCCCCGTGTTCGCGCTTTTTTTCTGGACACCGATTTTCACTTCCCGGAAACCCTACAACTGCGGGAGCAGGTGTTGGCGCGCTACCCCCACTTGCAACTGCAGATCTTCAAGCCCTTGCTTACCCCGGAAGAGCAGGCAGCTCAATACGGGCCAGAACTGTATCGCTCTAACCCCGACCTCTGCTGCAACATCCGCAAGGTGGAGCCCTTGAATCGTGCTCTGGCCGGTTGCACCACTTGGATTACAGGGATGCGTCGGGAACAATCCCCCACCCGCGCCGATATCGGCAAGGTGCAGTGGGACGGCAAGCGCAACCGCCTCAAACTCAACCCGCTGGCTGACTGGACAAATGGCCAAGTTTGGAAATACATCCTTGACCACGGGATCCCTTACAACCCCCTGCACGATCGCCACTACCCCAGTATCGGCTGCCTCCACTGCACTGCGCCTGTTGAGCCAGGGGCGGATCCCCGCTCTGGACGCTGGAAGGGCACAAGCAAAACCGAATGCGGCCTGCATACCTAACCCATGACTGCTTCCTCCATCCTTGAGGTGGCTCAGTTTGAAATTACCCCCGGCTCTGAAGCCGCCTTTGAAGCCGCCATCGCTCAAGCTTTCATCTATTTGCAGCAGACCGACGGCTACCAAGGGCACCAACTGCAGCGCTGTCTGGAGCACCCTCAGCAATACCTACTGCTCGTTCAGTGGGGATCCCTAGAGGCCCATCTGGTCAACTTTCGCCAATCGGAAAACTTTGTCCGCTGGCGTGCCCTCATCGAACCCTACTTTGCTCGGCCACCCCAGGTTCTGCACTACCAGTTGCTGACGGGATCCCCTTTTTGATTTGAAATAGGGCACCTGTCCACTCTCCACCTAGGTTGACCCCAATGGGACAGGTTAAGATGTGATATTATTTATTTCCGGCCTTCAGGCAGATGCACAGCGGCATCGCTCGTAGGGGCTGTTAACTCAGTGGTAGAGTACCACCTTGACACGGTGGGAGCCGCTGGTTCAATTCCAGCACAGCCCATGTCCTTGACAGAAGCTCACAAGACTCTGCTCTGGGAGCGGGTTACCGTGCTGGGCCGAGCCTTACCCTGCAGGTCTTGCGAAACTGGGGATCCCTCGCCGCCACGGACTCTATTGGTAGATGTTGGCCGCTTTTAGCATGTGGTAGGTGATCAGCAATTGAGTCAAAGCCAGGGGATAGCTCTGGAGCAGCTCGCCGGTGGTGCCGATCAACTGGCCGATGTTGGGGTTTCCCTCTAAGCTACAGAACTTGCCCAGGTAAGGGATTTCGTTGCAGAGCATCCGCTCCAATTCAATCACTTGGCTGGCCGTAGCATGGGCATCAATCTGCAAAACATCGACGGGCTTGCCCATATCCCGATCCAAATCCAAACGAATGGCAGAGCTAAGGTGATTGTCGCGGGCATTGAGGATTTGCCAAAAATCTGGGTGAGGAATGGTGGGGCGCAGCACCAAGCGTGCATTCAGCAATACCTCGTCTTGGTCGGATCCCTCTTGGGGCGGGTAAAAGGTGACCACTACATCGGCCCATTGGCGCTGTGGACGAATAAAAGCCTCTGAGTCGGGTTCGCGCTTTTTGAGCTCTTCTCGCACTTGCTCTTCGGTATATCCGCGCTTGCGGGTGTCCCGCTTAATCTTCCAAAGGGCTCGTAAATGTTCTGGGGGAGCCAAATAAACCTTGACATCGTAGCTATCCCGCATACCACGGGTAAAGTAGCCCAGCAGCCCTTCGACAATCACGTATTTGTTGGGCTTGACGTACTCTGGCGGGTCAAAGGTGCCGGTGCTGTGGTTATAGACGGGCTTTAGGATCGGCTGGCCGGTGCGCAGGAGCGTCAGGTGCTGCTGAACGATATCCAGGTAGTTGCAGTCGGGATGAAGGGCTGTAATCCCCAGTTCAGCGCGTTGTTTGCGGTCGTAGCGGTGGTAGTCGTCGGTGCAAATGACAGTAACGTTTTCTTCCCCCAAGACTTGGGCAATGCCGCGGGTAAGGGTGGTCTTCCCAGCAGCACTATCGCCAACAATACCCAGAATAATCGGGCGCTGAGCCACGGATCCCTCTCCTGAATCGTGAACCTGGGGCAGAGAACTCCCAACAACACCGGCCAAACTCAACTTCGTTTCGACCTGCGGATGGCCCCGATCAGAGAACAGGGATTGTCGGTCAGCAAACGAAGTTAAGCAAGCATTATCGGCTCTGGAGGGTATTGGGGCAAGCGAATGTTACAGTTCTTTCCAGCCATACCCACTCCAAGCCGGGGTAGGTATGCCCTTTGCCTGACAGGGATCCGCACCCAACTCCAGAAATCCCTACCGCAAGACTTAAAGATTGAATGCCCACAGCACCCCGACGTAAAGCCAGAGCGCTCTCACTCCATTGGCTAGGAACCCGGTTGCACCGGCAAACATGTTGAACTCATCCACAGGCAACTCGCAAATTGCCCTGGATCCCTATACTGGAGTAGGAGCACTGGAAGGCATCAGAGCAGCAAGGGTAGCATTAGGTCAGACCGCTAGAGGGGGAAGCAACCGATGGGATTGTTCGATCGGGTCAGCCGAATCATTAGATCCAATATCAATGCGCTGGTCAGCAGCGCCGAGGATCCGGAGAAAATCCTGAACCAGACCATTCAGGACATGTCTGAGGATCACTACCAGATGCGGCAAGCGGTTGCCCAGGCCATTGCTGCCCAGAAGCGGATAGAGCGGCAGTATGAGCAAGCACAGCAGAGTGTTGATGAGTGGCAAAGACGCGCCGAGTTGGCCCTGCGCAACAACAACGAAGCTTTGGCTCGAGAAGCGCTGGTGCGCAAGAAAACCTTTGCCGAGACTGCCCAAAGCCTGAAGCGGCAGTTGGATGAGCAGACTAAGCAGGTGGAGATCCTGAAGTCCAACATGACCAAGCTGGAGAGCAAGATCGCTGAGGCCAAGACCAAAAAGGACATGCTCATCGCTCGCGCCCGCGCCGCCAAGGCTTCCCAGCAAATCAATCAGGTTATCGGGCGGGTGGACGCCACAAGCGCCTTTGCTGCTTTTGAGCGTATGGAGGAGAAGGTGAACTCCCTGGAGGCCCAGTCGGCGGCAGTAGCCGAGCTGGCGGTAGACAATTTGGAAAACCAGTTTGCCGCTTTGGAGGCGGGTGGCTCGGATGTAGATCACGAGCTGCTGATGCTCAAGGCGTCGATCCAGGGTCAGTTGCCCTCTGGAGGGTCAAAGTCCTCAGGCCAACCTTCCACCGCAAGTGAGAGCGAGGTCGATCTGGAGTTGGAAAATTTGCGCAAGGAGATTGACCAGCTCTAACAGGCGGAATGTCGCTCTCCTCCGACTCTCAAGGCTTGCCGGGCTGAGTTTGGGCCGGGGGGTGGTAAGCTAACCAACAAGAACTCTGACAGCCCTTCTGCCGACCAGCAGGGCAAAGTCTGTCAGTAAAGCGTTCCACCTCGAGTGGCAGGGATCCCCAGAGGGTAATCAACCTGCGAAAGGGTCACAGCCTGCTTCCGGCAGGGCTGAGGTTAGTTTGCCTACGGTTTTGTGAGAGAACAAACAGCGATGACAACAGCAAGTATCAAGCCTCTCTTGGATGCCAAGCAACTGTTGCAGGCTTATGCGTCTGGCCAACGGGATTTTTCGGGCTCCAACCTGAGTGGAGCGCAGTTGAGTGGCGCGAATTTGAAGGGCATTATCCTACGGGATGCCGACTTGAGTGGGGCAGATTTGCGCGAGGCGGATTTGTCGGGAGCAGATCTCTCGGGAGCCGACCTGCGCGGAGCCAAGCTGCGACGGGTGAACCTGATTGGGGCTAAGTTGGTGAAGGCAGATTTGCGGGGGGCCAACCTCTACCGGGCCAAATTGCTCAGGGCCGACCTCAGCGAAGCCGAGCTGAACCGAGCCGATCTGCGGATTGGGGCCGATCTGCGCGGAGCCATCATCACCAACACCCATTTCCGCGGTGCCCTTTACGACGAGTACACCAAGTTCCCGGATGGCTTTAACCCCACAGAGATGGGCATGTAGCCGGGGCTTCGCTCAGGGGATCAGGTTCTGCCACAGTTGGGCCATGCCTTCGGCAGCCGCTACAAAGGGCGGGTTGTGCAGGTCGGGCTTGTTGTAGCGCAAGGGATCCCCTGCCAGATCGGTAACCCTTCCCCCCGCCTGCTCCACAATGCACTGGGCAGCGGCAGTATCCCACTCCATGGTGGGGCCGAAGCGAGGGTAGAAATGGGCAGATCCTTCGGCCACAAGGCAAAGCTTTAGGGCACTGCCCACAGACTTCACTTCCAGAGAGCCACAGCGCTGCCGCAGCCGCTCGAGGAACTGCTCCGTCTCCGGGTTGCTGTGGGAACGGCTGGCCACCACCTGCCAAGGGGCCTGGGCGGGCGGGCGGGCCCAGATGCGCTCATCGCCTTTGTAGGCCCCCAGCTTTTGGGCAGCTTTGTAGGTGAGGCCGAGAGCTGGGGCGTGGACAGCTCCCAAGATGGGGATCCCTTCCTCGATGAGAGCAATGTTCACCGTAAACTGGCCGTTGCGCCCGATAAACTCTCGGGTGCCATCCAAGGGATCCACCAGCCAAAACCGCTCCCACTGTTGCCGCTCTGGGTAAGGGATCCCGCCCGATTCTTCCGAGAGCACCGGGATCCCTGGGGTCAGGTCTTGCAAGCCTTGCAGGATCAGGTGGTGGGAGGCCAGATCCGCCTCTGTAAGGGGAGAGGCATCCGCCTTGGCCCTTACCTGAAGCTGCTCCTGTCTGTAGATGGGCAAAATAGCCTGTCCTGCCGCCTCCGCCAGCCGACTTACCTTGGGCAAGAGAGCGGCCAGATCCTGAGCTTGCATAGGATCCCTCCCCAAGCTAGAAACGCACCGGAATGGCATGGGCGGCCAAGTCGGCTTTGATCTGCGCAATCGTCAGCCGGCCATAGTGGAGCAGCGAGGCCAATAGAGCCGCTTCCGCCCCTCCCTCCTGCAGAGCTTGGCGGATATGAGCACACTCCCCTGCTCCTCCTGAGGCAATCACCGGCACCGACACCGCCTCGGCCACCCGCCGGGTTAGCTCCAGGTCATAGCCGGCCTGGGTACCGTCGGCGTCCATGCTGGTGAGCAAAATCTCCCCTGCCCCCCGCTCGGCCACGCTTTTGGCCCACTCCACCGCGTCCAGGCCCGTCGGCTGCCGCCCCCCGCGCACGTATACCTCCCATCCCCCTCCCTGCGGCTTGGCGCGAGCATCAATGGCTACCACAATGCACTGGGATCCAAACCAGCGGCTGGCCTGAGCCACGAGATCAGGATCCCGAACCGCTGCCGAGTTGAGGCTGACCTTGTCCGCCCCGGCCCGCAGCAGTTGTCGGATCCCCTCCAGATCGCGGATCCCCCCTCCCACCGTGAGGGGAATGAACACCTGCTCTGCGGTGCGCCGCACCACCTCCAGCAAGATCTCCCGCTCTTCGTGGGTGGCGGTGATGTCCAAAAAGACCAGCTCATCGGCTCCTGCCTGATCGTAAGCCTGGGCCAGCTCTACCGGATCCCCGGCATCCCGCAATTGCACAAACTGGATCCCTTTCACCACCCGCCCTGCCGCCACATCCAGACAGGGAATGATCCGTTTGGCCAACATCGCTCTCTCCCAAGGACTCCATACCGCTAACGCGAACAGAGGGGAACAACTGGGGATCGTTTTAGCCGAAGCTGATGACCAGGAAGGGTTCTTGAAACTTGGCCCCAGTCACCTGCCGACCTGCCAAGCTGGGGGGCAGGAACAAATTGCGCCGCTGATCCCCGGCGGTAATGGTCAGCTCCGGGCCCGACTGGCTCAGCTCGATTTGGGCCTTGCTGAAGCCGGGAATAAACAGCTTGACTGTACGGGCTCCCTCGTCGATGGCCACGGGCGGCGGCACATCCGGCACAGCGAACATCCCCCCCACCGCTGCTTCCAAAGCCGACCAATCGGATCCCTGACGCAGGGGGAGTGTTCGTAGTGTCAGCGGGAAAAAATCGGCGGCCGAGACCTCTCCCGGAGCCAGAGGGGTAACCCAGAGGCTACCCACCGTCAGCCCCACCATCTGAGCACTCCCCCAAAGGTAACGGGCGGTTTGCACGGCCATCGGGTCAGGGGTGGTCACCAGGTGGGCCAACACGCGGCGCGGATTGGCAATAGCCTGTCGTCCCTGCTCCAAAAGGTTGGTCATGCCCCCCAACCGCTCTGGCAGATCCTCCAGGGAGGAAAATTCCACGGTGCTTACCGAACGCAACAAGGGCTCGGCAAAGGGTCGCAGGGTTTTGGCCAAGTCGGATCCCAAAAAAGCTTGGGAGGCTCGCCGCCAGTACCAACTGGCCACCTCCGGGATCCCAAAGGCCCGCAAGGTGGTCAGATCCCCTGGCCCATCGTAGAGAATGCAGTCGTATTGGCCGCTGGCATCGTAACGGCGCAGAGCTTCCAGGGCCAGGGCCTGATCCATACCCGGCAACACCCCCAATTCCTGGCCGTAGATCTCCCGGAAAAAGGGGGTGCGCACGTATCGGGCTTCCAGCTCTTTGGCCGCCGTCCAGAACTGCTCCAGCAGCTGGGTTGTCCGCAACTGCACCACGCTCAAGTTGGCAGCAATGGTCACCGGCTCGCCGGAAAGCGGGATCCCGCCCAAAAGCATTTCCAGCCCCGGCCCCGCCTGATGGCCCACCAACAGCACCCGCCGCCCCTGCTGGGCTGCGGCCCGAGCTGCCGCCACGGCCAAGGTGCTCCGACCTGTGCCCCCCTTGCCCAGAAAGGTGAGAATTTGGCTCATTCCCGCTCCTCCCGATTCCGCTCTCCCGCCTCTCCGTAGATATCGATGTACAGAGATTGACCTGCCAACTGAGCTGCGGCCATCATCACCTGTCGAATCGCTTGCAGGGTGCGCCCGCCCCGCCCGAATACCCGCCCCCGATCCTTCGGGTCAAAGGCCAGCCGCAGCCATACCTTTCGCCCGCCACAGGTGGTTTCCACATCCATTTGAAGAGAGGCGCTGCTGAGCAGCGGTTCGATCAAAAGATGGACGAGAGCCTTGTAGTCTGGCATAGAGAGCTAGACGACAGGAGGGAACAACTGGCCAAGCCAAGCTTAGCCGACCCTAGGCCTCAACCGCTTCCTCAACCTGAGGCTTTTCAACTTCAGCTTCCGGAGGACTTAATTCTGCCGCTGCTGTCTCAGTGGCAGCTTCGCTCAATTCAGACTCGGGAACATCGGCGACCTCAGCCTCGGCCACGGATTCTGTTGCAGGGGCCTCTTCTGCCGCCTCAGGGATCCCAGCTTCAGGCTTGGCCATGGCCGGGATGCGAATCGAGGCAACCACTCCGCCTTCCCCTGCTTTCAACATCTCGTAGATGCCGGCCTTTTTGAGGAGACTGTCCACGGTCTCTGTGGGCTGAGCGCCACAACGCAACCACTTCAGCAAGCCTGCCGTTTGCAAAACCGTCTCCTTGGTGCGCGGGTTATAGTAACCCAGTTCCTCTAGCGGACGGGCTTCACGGCGGCTTTTACTTTCAATGGCGATGATGCGATAGCTGGGTTGCCGCTTTTTTCCGTAGCGCTTGAGCCGCAATTTGACCATGGGGTATCCACTCCTTGGGGGACGCTCCGCAAGCTGTAAAGATCCAAAAAATCCAAAAAAGAGTTCGCCTAGACCCGCCAAGCCTGCTGAAGCTCCAGAGCCTCGCTCCGAGCCTTTGGCGTTTGGCCGGTAGACACAGGCTTTTTATTTTAAGCGATTTTCTGCTTGACTGGAACTTGACTGGAAAATGTCCGACCCCGGTTTGGAAGGCAACCTTCATGGCAGAGTTGAAGAGAAAACCCTACACTCAGCAGCAACTCCCATGATCAACTACGCCGATTTGACAGACGAGCAGCGCCAGCTCTACCTCAAGGCCCTGATCGCGGTGGCCCGAGTAGATGGCCAGTTGGACGAAGAAGAAACCTCTTTCTTCATGCAAATCGCAGAAGGGGTAGGCATCGAAGCGCCACTGGCCCAAACCTATCTGGCCGATGAAGCAGGTGCACCTTTGGATATCAGCGGGATCCCGCCCATGCGCAATGCGGCAGGGGCCTTGATCCTGCGGGATTTGGCAGCAATGGCGGTGGTGAATAGCCAGCTGGTGGAAAAAGAAGAGGAGCTAATTTTCGAGATCGGCAAAGCCATGCAGTTCAGCGCTGAGGAGATCAACGAGTTTATCGACTGGGCCTTCATGGGACTGCAGTGGCAACTGAAAAGCGCATCCCTGCTGGAGCGCTATGCCCAGCCCTCCCCCCAACCTTCTGAATGACCTGGGGTACTAGATAGCATCACAACGGCCAGCCCCCGCTGCAGATATTGACAGCCCAGTTTGGCGTTCCCCTGAGCCAAGCAGGGGGAGACTTTCATCAAGTTAAATCTGGCCATCGAGACTTAGCCGATAAAGCGATCCAGAGCCCGCTGCAACTCCTCCAGCTCCACTTCGATATTGCCGGTCTCGATGGCATGGCGGATGCAGTGGCGAATGTGATCGTCCAAAATCAGCCGCGCCACCCGATCCAGCGCTCCCTTGACGGCGGCAATTTGCAGCAGCACATCTGGACAGGGCTGATCCTGCTCGATCATGGAGCGGATCCCACGCACATGCCCTTCGATGCGAGCCAAGCGGTTGGTCAACTTGCGCCGAGACTGGGGATCATGATGGTGAGGCTGGGCCCGCCCAGACAGCGGCGGCTTTTCCAGCGCCAGCTCCCACTCCTCCTCCCAATCGGGTTCTGAAGGGAGCGGTGGAACGGAATGAGATCGAAGTGGGGGGACGGGATCCGACATGAGAAGGGCAAAAGACTGCTTGCATGATACTGCCTGGTTTTCCCCGGGAACGATGGGGTACTCTACAATAGAAAAAGATGTGAAATTTTGTAAAACCTCTCATACTTTGGCTCCATGACCTCTGTGCTCTCCCCCTTTGGCCCTGTAGAAGCGGATCTGGAGCGTTTACGCCAGAACCTAACGCGGTTGGTGAGTGCCAAGCACCCCATCCTGGCCATGGCTGCCGAACATCTGTTTTCGGCGGGAGGGAAAGGGATCCGGCCAGCCATCGTGCTCCTCATTGCCCGTGCCACCACCCCAGATGGAGAGATTACCCCACGGCATTGGCGCTTGGCAGAGATTACTGAGATGATCCACACGGCCAGCTTGGTTCACGACGATGTCATCGACGCTGCCGACGTGCGACGGGGCATCGATACGGTGAATACCCTCTTCGACAATCGGATAGCCGTGCTGGCGGGGGATTACCTCTTCGGCCAAGCTGCTTGGTACTTGGCCAATCTGGACAACCTGGAGGTAGTGAAGCTCCTTTCCAAAGTAATCATGGATTTGCCGGAGGGAGAGGTGCGCCAGAGCCTCACCCGCTTCGACCCGGATGTGTCGATGGAAGACTACCTGGCCAAGAGCTTCTACAAAACGGCCTCCCTCATGTCCGGCAGTTCCAAGGCTGCTGGCCTGCTGAGCGGGGTTAGCGAGGAAGTGGCGGATCGCCTGTTCGATTTTGGGCGGGATCTGGGCATTGCTTTTCAGATTGTCGACGATCTGCTGGATTTCACCGCTTCGGCAGAGACGCTTGGCAAGCCTGTGGGATCCGACCTCATCCAGGGCAACCTCACTGCACCCGTTCTGTTTGCCCTAGAGGAATTTCCCCAGATGCGAGAGCTCATTCTCAGGGAGCTGTCCAACCCGCAAGACCTGAAGCAGGCCCTGGAGTGGGTGTATCAAAGCGAAGGGATCCCACGCTCTCGTCAGTTGGCCCGCGACTACGCCCAGCGGGCTGCCGAAGCGCTGTATAGCCTGCCGGACTCTGCGGCGCGTCGTGCTTTGTTTCAGATGGTGGACTATGTGCTGGAGCGGCTGCACTGAGCAGTCCCGACAGGGTCAAGCTGGCTTTCTACCGGGCTGTGTTGCCCAACACTTGGGCCTCTGGAAGAAGCTCAGGATATTCTGGCGGGGCGAAAAAGTGTAGGCGATTTGGGGGCCAAAAGCGAAAAATGGTGTTGCCGATGATGTTTTCTTCCGGCAAGAAACCCCACACATGGGAGTCTTGGCTGTCGTTGCGGTTATCCCCCATCACAAAATAGGAGCGGGGAGGAACCACGAATTCGGATCCCTGATTGGGAACTCCAGGACAGCGCTCGCCAGGGCAAGAATAGTCGGGGGGGGCATAGATGTAGTCTTCCCGCAGCGGGATCCCGTTGATGATGACCTCACCGTTGGCGATGCGAATGCGATCTCCCGGCAGGCCGATCACCCGCTTGATGTAGGCCCCGTCGAAGTTCAGTTTGGCGGGAGGGTTGAAAACAATAATATCGCCTCGTCTGGGCGAACCAAAGCGGTAGCTGACCTTTTCCACCACCAGCCGATCCCCTTCTTCCAGAGTGGGCAGCATCGAATCGGAGGGGATCCAACGCGCCTCTGCCACAAAGGTGCGAATGCCGAAGGCCAGCAACAGAGCCAGCACCACCGTCAGAAGGTTTTCCCGTTGCGCCTGCCACCAGCTGCGGGATCCCGAGCTGGCAGGGGTTTCCCCTGATGGCGACTGGGGCTTGGGCAGAGGAGTTGGATCTTTTGACGGCATGGAAGCTAACGAACAAGACTTCACGATCTCAAGATTACCGCACCCAATCCAGGGCAGCAGAATGGGATGCCCTCCCGTTCAACCCCTGCCGGAGAGACGAATAGCCGGCAATAGCATAGGATGGGTATTCTGGTGTACCGTACTCGCGACTGTTAGCCCCTATGACGATTTCAACAGAAGAGCGCCTAGAGCGAGTCGAGCGCCTGGTCGAGGCCAATAGCCAAGCAATAGCTCGTCTCACCCAACAACAAGAGGAAGTTTTGAGGCGGATCGATCGGCTCTCAGGGGATAGCGAAAAACTCTCGGAGCGGATTGAAAAGCTCTCGGGCGATGTCGAAAAGCTCTCAGGTGATGTCGAAAAGCTCACTTTTAAGTTCGACACCTCACAAACCATCGGGGAACGGCTGGAACGTCTAGCCACCAGCCTGATTGCCGGTGCCACCATCAGCATCATTGCCGGAGTGATTTTGGTGCTGCTGCGGGAGGGATCCCGTTGAAGGGATGTTGCTCGGGGCTGGTTTTGGGGGGTCAACTGCCGGAATTGAGTTTTTCCCAGTCCTGCTGGTGGATGGCGATCATCTGGGCTTGGGCTTGAATAGCTGCCAACACCTCCGTCATCAGGGGCCAGTCGCTCCGCGGCGGACTGGGGTACTGCTTAAGCTTGTCAACTGTGTTGCTGAGAGCACTTTGCAATTGTTGCAGCAGTTGATAGGTCTGTTGGGCCAAAGCTAGGGTCTCAGAGACGCGGAGGTTATTCTGGCCTTGTTGATATTTCTGGAGAGCTTCCCCTCGCAGGATGCTCAAGATGGCCCCTTCTCTAGAGGCGGCAGTCTGGCCACTTTTGGAGCGCTGCGGTATGATGCGCAACTGCAACACCAGTGGCTCCCCCCGGTACATCCGCTCCACCTCTGCCTGCTGCGGCTCCCCGATCAACTCCGGATCCAGCGCCATCATCCGCTTCATGGCGGTGATCAACTTCGCTCGTATGGACTCGGAGAGATCTTTGAACAGATCCCGCAAAATCCCCTGCTGGCGGTAGCGCACTCGACAAGAAGGCCCCTCTTGAGGCTCCACGAAAATTTGCTCGGCTTTCTCATCCAAAGCCCGCCGCAGCATCGAGTTGAGCAA
This sequence comes from Thermostichus sp. MS-CIW-41, assembly GCF_054058915.1. Classification (NCBI taxonomy): domain Bacteria; kingdom Bacillati; phylum Cyanobacteriota; class Cyanophyceae; order Thermostichales; family Thermostichaceae; genus Thermostichus; species Thermostichus sp. MS-CIW-41. The sequence continues at coordinate 50,039 of NZ_JBSSBO010000013.1, read as the reverse complement.
CTGCTGCACTGTCTCTTCTGATTCGTCGGCGGGGACGGACGGAGGCTGGGTTGGCCTCAACTGCGTGGGGGGCCCCGCCGCAGGAGCAGGAACCTCCCGAGTCACCCGGTTGGCTTGGGCCTGGAGGCGCAGCCGCTCCACCTCTGCCGGGTCGGGGGGATGGCTGAAGTAGTAGGCAATTAAATCCTGCTGCTGCTGAGCGGTGAGAGGGATTGGCTGGACGGAAATCTGGGAATAGGCCAGCATTTTGCTCACATAGTCCAGCGCCGCCAAATCCTGGGGATCCACCATGCCCAAGATAAGGCTGTCGGTATCCAGGGCCAAGGGAACAACTTGGTAGTAAATGCAGATCTCCACCGGCAAGTACTGGGCAATTAGAGCCGGCACCCGCGCCCGGTCAACAATGGAGTGTTGTCCCACCGCCAGAGAGGCATCTGGATCAGTCATGGCAAGCCCGGAGTGGATCCCGCACAGGCGAGACGTCGCTACTCGATCATAGAGTAAAGCCTACACCCTCGCGGCCTGAGGCCCATGGCATCCTGGCTCATCTGACCGGCGTAAATTGAATAATGTAATACTAGGGGTATTCTCCTCTACACCCAAAGCAGTAAAGCCTTGTTAAGTCTTGGAGTTAACATCGACCACATTGCCACCCTTCGACAGGCACGCCGCACGGTGGAGCCAGATCCGGTAGCGGCAGCGGTGATTGCCGAGCTGGCGGGGGCAGATGGCATTACGGTGCACTTGCGCGAGGATCGCCGTCACATTCAAGATCGGGATGTGCGGCTGTTGCGGCAAACTGTGCGCACCCACCTCAACCTGGAGATGGCAGCCACCGAGGAGATGGTGGCGATTGCCCTGGAGATTAAGCCTGACTACGTCACTTTGGTTCCTGAGCGGCGGGAGGAAATCACCACCGAAGGTGGGTTGGATGTGGCGGGGCAGGTGTCGCGCCTCAGGGATGTGGTCGGCCAACTGCAGGGATCCGGCATTCCCGTCAGCTTGTTTATCGACCCAGATCCGACCCAAATTGCCGCTGCTGCCCAAGTGGGAGCCCGCTGGGTGGAGCTCCACACGGGGCGCTATGCAGAAGCCTCATCCGCAGCTCAGCGGCAGGTGGAACTTGACCACCTGGAAAAGGCCAGCCAACAGGCCCTTCAACTGGGCTTGCGGGTGAATGCGGGACATGGTCTTACCTACTGGAATGTCGGCCCAGTGGCGCGGATCCCTGGCATGGAGGAGCTGAACATCGGCCACAGCATTATCAGTCGAGCGGTGCTGGTGGGGCTGGATCGGGCGGTGCGAGAGATGCGTCAGGCGATGGGACTAAGCTGAGGAGCAGGCCCGGCATGAACTCGGAATACTACGGCTACGAAAACTACGTTCTGGATCAGGCGGAGATTGAGCGCCTGTTGGATCTGCTGCCAGCCAGTATGCGGGAGAGTGTGAAGATCTTGCCCGCCTCGGAACGGCAAACGGTGGTGATCAAAGGCCGTCGGCAAATGCCCTGGGAACGGCAGATGCGACTGTTCATCAAGCCCTACGAGTGGCGGCAATTTACCCCCCTGCAGCGGGCGGGGCTGTTCCTGCACAAGGTGGGCTACTACAGTCGGGCGGTGTCGCGGCAGATCGACTTTTACCTGGCCATAGCAGCTCTGGGGGGGTTGAGCTTGATCTTCGAGGCCGTACAACAGGATCCCGTGGGAGCAACCGTTTCGGGTGGTTTGAGTGGCTTGGCCCTCTGGCAGTTGCGCCGCGACCAAACCAATGACCGTCGTCTGTTGGCTGCCGACGCCTATGCGGTGGATCGCCTGGTGTTGCGCGGGATCCCGCGGCTGCAGGCGGTGGAGGCCCTAGGGCAGGCGCTGCATGTGGAGGCCCGTCTGGAGGGGCGCTCGGGCAATGATCTGCTGGACATGTTGCGCTACCAAAACCTCAAGCGGCTGGCCCAGCGTCCGGCGGAAGACATTGTGTTGAGCTAATCCCGGGTAGAGATGCTTTCCCCCTCGCGGCTGGGATCCCAGGCGGGCCGGTGGGGCCGCCATCTGCTGCAAGTGGCGGTGACCGATTCCACCAATCGGCTGCTCTTGGATTGGGGGCGTCGCTTCCCACAGCCGCTGCCAGTGGGCACAGTTTTGGTCAGCACCCGCCAACGGGCTGGGCAAGGTCAACATGGGCGAGTGTGGCACTCGCAGCCGGGGGGACTATACCTGTCCGTTTGGCTGGGATCCCCGCCTTTGCATTACTCGCTGCTGGAACTGACCCTGACCTTGGGCTGGGGCATTGCGGGCCGTTTACGGCAAAACCTTGGGATCCCGCTGCGGCTGAAATGGCCCAACGATTTGGTGGTGGTAGATGAGCAGCACCCAGATTCTCTGCTCAAGCTGGGGGGGATCCTGGTGCAAAGCCGCTTTGGGGGGAGCGGGCAACTGCTGGGGTTGGTGGCCGGTGTGGGGGTGAATGTCAACAACCCCGTTCCCATTGGGGCAATCACCTTAGCCCAAATTTTGGGATCCCCTCTGCACCGCTCACTCGACCGCACCGAGATTGCCGGCTGGGTTCTGCAGGGGATGGAGCAGGGATTCCACGTCTGGTTGCAAGGGGGATTTGCCCCCGTTCGCTCAGAGTACGAAGCCTGGATGGTCAAGCCGCAAGTCCAATGGCTCGAAAGGGGGACTAGCCTCACGATCTTGGGCCTTGCCGAGGATGGAAGGGTGCGAGTACAAACACAAGGGGAGCGACATCTGCAACAGCAGCAATCCATCCGGACGCTTACACCCGACCAAGTTCGCTTGAGCTATCACATGCCGGCGGGCGATAGCCTGTAATTTCTCTTGTGTTTTTTATGTGGCCTGTGTTGAACTCGGTGATGAAGCTTTTGGTTATGGCAGCGCGCCTTTTCTCCCCCCGAGCTCGGCGGCTGCGCTTTTGGCTGAAGCTGGGGCTGGCTCTGCTCTGGTTTTATCCCACTGCTCTGCTGGCCCAGACCCAACCAACCCCTTTGCCCCCGCCGCCCATGGTGGAACCGGCCCTGGACACGCCTGGGGCGGCAGCCCTGCTGCTGGATGGAGCCATTCCTTTACGAGAGGGCAGCCCTGCGACCCTTGAGGCAGAAACCCGCCCAGAGACGGTAGTGGGCCGCGAGATCGTGATTGAGCCCCAGAAGAACCATGACCTGGTTCCCCATGCTCAGCCTGAAGGTGGGGTGCCGGTGGTGCTGATGGAACGCAGCTCCGGTCGCCGCATCATTCTCGCCCCCGGCCAAGAGATTCGCATCGAGGATCCCAGCCAGCCCCAAGCTCCTGAACCGCAAACGCCAAGGTTGCCTGAACTGGCGGCAGGTGACGAACGACTGCTCTACCCCCTACCTCACCCGGTGCCGATTACTTCTGGATTTGGCATGCGAATTCACCCCATCCGCGGAGAGCCGGAGTTTCATGCTGGAGTGGATTTGGGGGCCAGCATGGGCACGCCGATCTTGGCCTCTTTAAGCGGCAAGGTGGTCACTTCGGGATCCCTGGGGGGTCTGGGGATCACCGTTGTGCTGGAGCATGCCGGCGGTCGGCGCACTCGCTATGGCCACATGTCCGAAGTTGCTGTAACACCGGGGGAAGTGGTAGAGCGGGGATCCGTCATCGGCTATGTGGGGGCGACCGGAGCGGTAACTGGGCCGCACCTCCACTTTGAGCTGTGGAAGCGGGCGGTGGGGCAAGGTTGGGTGGTTCTGGACGCCACAGATGATCTGAAGGTTGCTGCTGCCCAGCTGCCGGGTTAGCCAGAGCCGGCTTGGGTTAGCATAGGTGGGCGGGCTCCAACTGGAATGCTGGCGCAGGTAACCAGTTGGGTCATGCAGGTTTTGCGGACGTGGCGGAACGGCAGACGCGCTAGACTTAGGATCTAGTGCCGCAAGGCGTAAGGGTTCAAGTCCCTTCGTCCGCATGAGAATCCCCTACTTCCCCAGCCCTTTTCCCCCAAGAGGGCAGAAGTTCCCCCGGTCAACAGCAATGCTGACTGCCTTACGGTCGCTCGCCAGCAAGCCTAGGAGAGCCAAGGTGACAAAGCAAGCTCTCCCGCCGGCTAAAAGCAGACAGGGACACATCTCCCAGGCTAGAAGGCTTCTCGGTCCGCCTGCAGAGAAACTGGACTGGGTTGCTGCCACGAAAACCTTGGCTCTAGGCCGGAAAGATCACCTGCAGAATTTGCTCGGGGGCAATCGACTCCACCTTCCCATCGGCCCCCTTGACCGCCCGAAACGGCCCCTCTGAAGGCAGCAACCGCAGCGGGTCGGTGGGCCCAAACAACGCCACCAGCGGCGTCTGGGTAGCCACCGCCAAATGCATAGGAGCACTGTCCACACACAACAGCAGCGTTGCCCCACCAATCAAGGCCGCCAGCTGCCCCAGCCGGACAGGACGGCTCACCGGCAGCTCCGGCAGTTGCGCCAGAAAGCCCTCCGCCAGCTGCTCATCCTCTGGCCCCACCACCAGCACCAACGGCAGCTCCGGCCGCTGCTCCCGAAAACCCTTGATGACCTTGACCCAGTTGGCAGAGGGATAGATCTTCTGAATTCCCTTCTCCTGCGACAGCTGGCTGGCCCCCGGATGCAACAGCACATAATCTTGAGCGGCATCCCCCAAAAGGCGCTTGCGTTCCTGCTCTGCCCACTCCAGGTCTGCTTTTTTCAGACGAATCTGGGGCAACCCCGCCGGCGCAGCAATGCCAAACCCCTGCACCAGGTCGTGGTACATCTGGGCCGCATACTGGGCTGGCTTCAGGGGCACCGGGTCGGTCAGCCAAGGTCGCCCCGGCCCCGGCGGCGCATAGCCCACCCGCTTGGGAATGCCGGTCAGCCACAACAACAGCTTGACCCCCAAGCTTCGGCCCAGGCTCAGCACCCCGTCATACTGCCGCTCCCGAATGCGCCCCAGCAGGTCGCTGAGATCCCCCAACGACAGCTGTTCTTTGAACGGAAAAGTCAGCACCCGACTCACCGAAGGACAAACCTCGTAGGCAGCCGCTGCCCGCGGCTCCACCAGCACCTCCAGCTCCGCCTCAGGAAAGCGCTGCCGCAAACTGGCCAGGGCGGGGAAAAACAAAATCTGGTCACCAATCCCGCCCGGCACCAAAGCCAGAATCCGAGGTGCCAAAGGGGCTTTAGCTGCTGGAGAAACCGCCTGCATAAAGCATCCTGTAGAAAGCTGTATCCAGCCTAGGGGATCCCCGCTTACTCTATCTCAGATTGGGTGGATAGATTCAGGGCCAGCTCGACCCGCGGAAGACAAACCCCAGAACCCTTCTGGGCCAGAGCGTTGTGTACACAGGCTCTCATCCGCGATGATGGGCTGTGGCCGCCACCTTCTGCAAAGGCAGCACCATGACGGAGGAGCCGATTCCGCTGCTGGATTTGACGGGGCAGTACCGCGCTTTGGCCGGGCTGTTGCAGCCGCAGGTGGAGGCTCTGCTGGCCTCTGGCCAGTACATCGGCGGGGCGGCGGTGCAGCGCTTTGAGGAGCAGTTTGCCCAGTTTTTGGGGGGTGGCTCTTTGGAGGCCGTCGGCTGCAATTCCGGCACCGATGCCTTGGTGTTGGCTTTGCAGGCTTTGGGCATCCAGGCGGGGGATGAGGTGCTCACCAGTGCCTTTAGTTTTTTTGCCTCGGCTGCCGCCATCAGCCGGGTGGGGGCGCGTCCGGTGTTTGTGGATGTGGATCCGTGCACCTTTAACCTGGATCCGCAGCTGCTGGAAAGGAGCATCTCCTGCCGCACCAAGGCGGTGGTGGTGGTGCATTTGTTTGGGCAGGCGGCCAACATGACCCAGATTCTGGCTATTGCCCGGCGGCACGGCTTGGCGGTGGTGGAAGATTGTGCCCAGGCGGTGGGGGCCTGTTGGGGGGGCAGGCCGGTGGGCACTTGGGGAGAGGTGGGCTGTTTCAGTTTTTTTCCCAGCAAGAATCTGGGTGCGGCTGGGGATGGGGGGGCGGTGGTGACGCGGGATCCCCAACTGGCCAGGCGGGTGCGGGCGCTGCGGGAGCATGGGCAGACCCGTCCGTACCACCACGAGTATCTGGGTCTCAACAGTCGTTTGGATGCGCTGCAGGCGGTGATTCTCTCGGTGAAGTTGCCTTATCTGCGGGAGTGGAACTGGCGGCGGCAGGGGATTGCGGAGTGTTACCACCGCTTGCTGCAAGGGATCCCGGGTTTGATTCTGCCTCAGGTGGGGGTGGGGGGCAGCTCGGTGTGGCATCAGTACACGGTGCGGGTGGTGGGTTCTGAGCCGTTGGATTCGCGGCGGCGGGACGATTTGCAGCAGGGTCTGAAGGAGCGGGGCATTGGCAGTCGGGTTTACTATCCTCTGCCGTTGCCGCTGCAGCCGGTGTACCGAGGGCTGGGCTACAGGCGGGGGGATCTGCCCAATGCCGAGCTATGTGCGGCTCAGGTGTTGTCTTTGCCCTGCTTTCCTGAGTTGACCACCTGTCAACAAGAGCGGGTGGCTGCGGCCATTGCTGAAATCCTCTCAGAAAAAACCTGCCCGTAGCACTGGTTATGGTGATTTCAAATTACACTGAAGCAGCTTGTAGATTCCAGACCTCTTTCTCCTTTGGAGAGGGGCCGGGGATGAAGGAGTGATGAGGGGACTGCGGTGTTGTGGAAACGAAGCCGAAAACTAGTTCCATTACTGCTTCAACGGACGGGAAGCCTGGGGATCTTCTCCTCAGAGCAGAAATCAGGGCGCCAGGTTCGTTTTCTGCGCCGCTTCCGCTTTACCCGTATTGGGGGGCGGTTTGTCGGGATCGCCCTGTTGGTAAGTATTGCTGCTTTCAACACCGGCAACAATCCCCTGTATTTGTTGCTGGGAATGCTGCTCAGCCTTATTCTCATCAGTGGTACCCTCTCTGATCTCACCCTCAAAGATCTGGAGGTCAGCCGGCAGTTGCCTAGCCGCATTTTCGCCGGCCAGCCTGTCTTGGTGGGTCTCACGCTGGTCAATCGCAAACGGCGCCTGCCCAGCTTCTCGTTGCAGGTGAGCGAACGCATTGAGGGGCTGAGGCGGGAAGATTGGCCTTCCAGCTATGTTTTGCAGGTGGATCCCGGTGCCAAGGTGGACACTTTTTACCAGCAGACTTTTTCAAGGCGGGGAGCCTGGCAGTTGCAAGGTTTTGAAGTTGCCACCAGTTTTCCATTTGAACTCTTCCGCAAGGCGGTAGAGATTAGGGATCCCCAAACGGTGATCGTGTTTCCGCGGCTCGCCCCGGTTCAAGGATTGGTGCTGTGGGATCAGCTCAGCAGCGGCAACCAATTGCGCCCCCAGCCTGGTCGAGAGGGAGACTACCTGAGCTTACGGCCCTACCGACCCCACGACGATGTGCGTTCTGTCCACTGGAAGATCTCGGCCAAACGGGATCAACTGATCGTGCGGGAGTTGGAGCGTCCACGAGCCCAGGCCATCACCCTCTGTTTTGAAAACCGCTGGCAGCCCCAGAAAGAGAGGCCCGAGATCCATCGAGACAAGTTGGAGCGAGCTGTAGAGCGCTGTGCCGGGATCCTCTTCTACTTGATGCGAGAAGGTTACCCGGTAGCACTTGTTACGTTACAAGAGCGGACTCCTTTTGGGTCAGACCTGGCCCATCAAGATCACCTGCTGACCGTGTTGGCACGACTTACTTTTGTCGGGGATCCCCAGCTCAGCCCTCCACTGGAAAGAGAACCTGATCCCTCTGTCAAGTTTGACCTCACCCCTCAAGATCGCTGTGTGCTGCTGGCCCATCCCGACCAGGATGGAAAATCTGCCCCGGCCCATCTCATCCACACGGGATCGCTGTTGCAATTTATCCCAATTGAGTGAGCTTCAGGCCCATTTTGATAGCAGGATCCATCTGAGATTGTTTGGAAAGCTTGGGCGCAGATCCTTGCAAAGCTTTAGGTTAAACTGCTGAAGAAGTGGTGGTTCACTGCTCCAACTTTTGTCGCAATTCTGGAATGGCCCGCCGCATTTGTCGATAGCCCTCCTGAATAATCGGATCTGCTTGATGAAAATCGAAGATCCCATACTGGCTCAGCTTGGGTTGCAAGAGCAAATCCGGCGGATGTTCGGCTAAAACACTGCGGGTAACGATTTGCTCCATCACGTTTAACGTCTTGCCAATAACGTCGAAAATATTGGGACCAGAGGGCTCATCTGGAAACCATTGGCTAATTTTTTCTTGGATCCCTTGTTGTAGGGATTGATAGCGTTTGCGAATGCGGGTGATGAAGTTGGTTTCTTCTTCGATCACTTCTCCTTCAGCATTCAAGCGCTGTCGCCGTTGAAGGGTTTCTTCCACCTCTGTTTCTTCCAGTTGCGACTCCACATCCGCGGGATCCACATGGTTGAGATTGACCGCAACAACAACATCGGCCCCCATCTCCCGCACCACTCGCACCGGCACCGGATTGACAATGCCTCCATCTCCGAGATAGCGCCCTTCGTGGTGAAAGGGAGTGAAAATTCCTGGGATAGAGATGCTGGCCCGCACGGCATCTGCCATTTTACCCGAACGCAACAGCACCTCCTGGCCTGTGATCAAGTCGGTAGCCACACAGCAAAAGGGGATCCCGGCCTCTTCAATACACAGCTCTTGCAAATGTTCTGTCAGCAGCTCATAAATTTTGTTGCCATCCAGCAGGCCACAGGTGGGAAAGACCACATCAAACAAAGACAGGATCATCTTCCAGTTGAGATCTCGCACAAAGTCTTCCAGCTCATCCAGTTCTCCTGCTGCATAAATGGCTCCCACAAAAGCGCCAATGCTCGTCCCGGCAATATAATCAATGGGGATCCCGGCCTGCTCTAGAGCCCGAATTACGCCAATATGAGCCCATCCCCTGGCTCCGCCGCTGCCCAGTGCTAATCCCAGTTTTTTGCCCATGATTGCTCCCTCAAAAAGAGACCCAAAAGACCTCAAGAATCCTAAACCTTGCTCCCTCTAACAATTAGGTACCTGCCCTTTCCCGCAGATCGGAAGGCAGATAACTGCGTTCCCCTAAGATTTCCAGAAGGGGGCCATAGCGGTCGAACTTGACCACGCTGACCGAGGCGGCCAAAACCTCAATGCGATCCCGGTAGCGACCCAGGTCGATGCCCAGCAGGCTGCAGAGAATAACCCGAATGGTGGCCTTGTGGGAGACGATCAAGACGTGGCCGCCTGTCCATTTTTCCTGGATCTCGGCCACAACCGGCATGGCCCGATTGGCAATTTGCACGGCGGTTTCGCCCCCCGGAGGGGCGTTCCAGGCCGGCTCGGTCATCCAGCGCCAATAGGCTTCTGGGTAGGCTTCTTGCGCCTCAGCGTGGGTTTTGCCCTCCCACTCGCCGTAGTGAATTTCTCTTAGGCCCTCTCGAATCTGCATCTCCAAGCCAACTTTCTCGGCCAGGGGGCTTAGGGTAGCCAAGGCGCGCCGCATTGGGCTGACGTAGAGAGCTTGCCAAGGGATCCCGGCATAGGCTGCGGCAAAGGCTTCTGCCATTTGTTTGCCTTCGGGGGTGAGGTCGGGATCGAGAGCGCCGCAAAAGCTGCCGGAACGGCTGTAGGGAGTTTCTCCGTGTCTAAGGAGGTAAAGTCTCAGGCTCATGGGAAATATGCTTATGGGAGCGAACTTTGCCACTCTAGCTGCCCAACTTTAAGCTCTCCTTATCCCCCTTCGGGGCGGTGGTTGGTGGTGGGGATGTAGATGCGGCTGCCCGCCCACTGCAATTTTTCTCGCAGGGTGCGAAAGTAGGAGAGCTCTTTTTCCAGGATCATCAGCTTGGCCGGTGTAGGCGCTTGCTGAATGTGAACCCACTGGCCGGGATTCACCGACTGAGCCAACACGCCATCTGTCCACAGGCGGGTTAACCCTTCGGGATCGGCAAGAGGCCAAATGTCCACCCTGGCTGTGCCGCTGATGACAATAGGACGGCTAGACAAACTCAGGGGACAAATAGGGGTGATGATGATGGCGTCGAGGGTGGGCTCGAGGATGGGGCCATTGGCTGCCAGAGTGTAAGAGGTGGATCCCGTCGGTGTGGCCACCAGCACGCCATCCCCGTGGTACTGATCCAAAATCTCTCCGTTGACCTCGATCTCCATGATCGCGGCGGGCAGCCGCTCTCGGTTGATCGGCTTCAGGCAGATCTCATTGAGGGCATAGTAGACTTCGCTAACCGGGCGGCCCTGGGGTTTTCCCTCTCCACGGGCGGCCAAGGGATCCCCTTGCCCCAACTGCGGCTGTTCCCAAATCTGGGCTTGCAACATCATGCGGGCTTGCAAGAAAAAATCCCCCGCCTGGATACGATCCCAGGGATCCTGCTGCAACACCCGCTCCGACTGGGCCAAAAACCCCAGCCTACCCCCCGCTTTGATCGGCAAAATCGGGATCCCATGGGGAGCCAGGTATCGTGCCGCCGCCAACACCGAGCCATCTCCCCCCAGCACCACCGCCAGATCGATGGGATCCGAGGTGGCCTCCAAAAAGACTGGGTAGGGGTTGTGGTGCAAGCCAGTGGGAGCTGTCAACACCGTAACACCGCGCCGGCGCAACTGCTCCGCACACCTCTGGCAGGCGGCTTTGCTCTCCCGATCCCCCTCTTTGTAGGCAATCACCACCAAGCCCAAGTCCATGGTCAACCTCATCAAGGGATCCCTGTCGATTGTCCCCTTCTTCAGGCTGGGGATTGCTCAGGATAATCCAGACTATCCCCCCCAAAGTTAACCAGAAAATGTTCTCTTGGACGGTGAAACCGATCACCGCAGCTCTCCCTTGAGCGTCACTGCCCCCGCCAGAGCTTTCTTCTACAACTTTTAAGTAACAGTTAAGTAAATCCGAGAAGTCACCTTGAAGAATCAACCGAAAACCCCGCCATTTCCAACAGATGGCCCCAATCCGGATCCCTGAGTTCAGCCACCGGCGTAGGCTGATGCAGACCTCAGCAATTCGGTTTATGGTATGGACATTCCCCCTGCAATTCCTCTTCTCCAAGCTGCAAACCCATGACCGCAGATCTCACCAACCGCATTTTGGGCAACCGCTACCAGCTGATTCAAGAAATTGGTAGCGGTGGTATGGGATCCGTCTTCCGCGCCTTAGACTTACACAACAACGGCCAAGAGGTAGCTGTCAAGATCTTATATGCCCCCATGCTGCTGAGCCGGGGCGACTTCCAGACAGACTTGCGCCGTCGCTTTGCCGAAGAGATCCGCGTTAGCACCCTTCTGGGGCAGCATCCTCGCATCGTCAAGGTTTTGGATCACGGCCAAGAGGGGGAGCAGGCCTACTTGGTGATGGAGTACCTCAAGGGGCAGGATCTGGGCAAGCTGATCCGAGAAAAAGGGGCTTTGCCGGTTCGACAAGCCGTTCGACTAGCCTTGCAGGCCTGTGAGGGGCTGCACTTTGCCCACACGTTTCAGGCCAAGGTAGAGGGTCGCGAGATTCGGGGTGTCATCCACCGCGACATCAAACCCAGCAACCTCTTCATCGAGCAAGTTTTTCAAAATGGCAAGCTCATCCCCCAACTGAAAATCCTCGACTTTGGCGTGGCCAAAACCCTGGCGGATCACACCCTCAGCCTGGGCACCCAAAAAGGGGGAGGATTTATCGGCACAGCTCGCTACGCCTCTCCCGAACAGATACGGGGCAAAGCCTTGGATGCCCGCTCGGATATCTACTCCTTTGGGGTAGTGCTCTACGAGATGCTGACGGGATCCATGCCCTTTCAGCTGGAAACCGACTCCCTGCACAGCTGGATCCACGCCCATTGCTACGAAAGCCCAATCGAGATCAACCCGAAGGCAGCCCCCCAGCCGATCCCACCCCCTTTAGCAGCCGTGGTGATGGATTGCCTGAAAAAAAACCCAGACGAACGACCGCAAACGATGCGGGAGCTGGGGGAACGACTGCTGCAAGCCTATGACCTGACAGTGGCCACTCAACTCTCCACCAGCCAGGCCAGCACGGTGATCATCCCCACCGGCAGTGCCAAGCCTCAACAGGATGCTCCACCCTCTTCTGAGTCCAAGCCACCGATCCAAGCCACCCGCAATACAGGATCGGCTTCTGGAGCCTTTGAAGATATCCGCGATGAGGATCTGGATCTCATCGAAGATGAGCCGGTCTCTCCCCCCTCCCCAGGTGCAGGGATCCCCTATTACATCACCGAGCGGGAACCCTCCTCAGCAGAAGCTTCGCCGGAAACACCGGATCCCTCCCCCCAAAGTGGGGGCGAAACTCCCAAAACGCCCTCCACAGTGATCCCAGCCAGCAACGCTCTCCCGACCGTTCAGGATCCCCCCGTCGCTCGCCCTGCCACGCCGGCACGAACCGATACTCCCCGCACCCGCCCTCTGCGGCAAGCTGCCCCCCAAACGGTTCTGCAACCTTCCGACAGCAACCTGAAGTGGGTTTTGGCCGGGGGATCCCTAGGCGTTATGGCTTTGCTGGCCGCCTTTTTGCTGTGGCCACGCCCAACGATCCGCGATAGCCGGGAAGAACCGGATCCGATCCCTACCGCTGAAGTAACCCCAACACCTACACTCGAACCTGCTCCCACTCCAACGCCGACACCCACCCCGACTCCAGCACCAACACCCACTCCGGTGCCAACGCCCACCCCGACGCCGACGCCGACGCCCACCCCGACTCCAGCGCCAACACCCACTCCGAGACCGACGCCCACCCCGACTCCAGCACCAACACCCACTCCGAGACCGACATCCACCCCGACTCCAGCACCAACACCCACTCCGAGACCGACATCCACCCCGACTCCAGCACCAACACCCACTCCGACACCGACGCTTACCCCTATCCCTCGATTCACCCCGCTTGTCCCTCGTACTCCTACCCCCACCCCGACTCCATCCCCCACTCCCACTGCCACACCTGCCCCAGCAACGCCAACACCTGCGGCAGAGCTGGCCCTCAGCGGCGAGTGGCTTTACGAGGGAGGATCTTTTATCTGGCAGGGATCCCTGTGCAAGGTCAATGTTGCGGCTGGCGTCCAGGAAACCGTCTCCATTCGTCAGGAGGGCAACCAGATCAGCGTTTCCTCCCCCAGCTTTTCTGAGCGCAGCGGCCAGGTTATCGGCAGCCAACTTTCTGTTAGCGGCAGGATAGGGGGTAGCGGTACCCCAACCGTTGCTTGGAGTGGCACGGTCAGCCCTGACGGGCGCGTGATTCGCGGCAGAGCCACCTGTGGCAGCGCTGACTTTGCCATCAAGCTCACCCGCCAGAGCTAGAGGCCGACACCCCCCCCTCGGTCTCCGCCACCGCCGTTTTCTCTATCGTCCGGTTTCTGTTGCCGTTGAGGCGGTGGAGGAGGAGCAGCAAAGCTTTCGCTCACAACTTCGATGGTGTAAGGGCCTCGCCCAGGGCTGCCCGGAGCAACGCTGCGGGCATTCTGGGCCCAGTAGCTTTCCACCAGGAGCAAGTAGCAGCGGTCTTGCCGTACTGGGATCGTCAGCTCGGAGGTGGTGAAATCACCAGGCTTTGCGTCATCGTTGATGAAGAAGAATTCCGGATCAGTCTCCCTGTTGACATCAAGACCAAAGATGACCAGCACAGGGTCGAAGACTGGACTAGTTAGGCGGATAGTAACTCCTGTAACATTGGCTGCAGAAGGAAAGTAAAGGAATCCATCGACATAAAAGGTAAACGTGCCAGGGGGAGGTGGAACTTCCCGGGCATTTATGACATTGTCCCTCTCATCGAAGTAGATCTCCAAGTCGCTATTTGGCCCCAAGGTTCCACTGCGCCTATCCCCCTGTCGGCGCAGACCAATCGATGCAAAAAGGCCTGGACTGAAGGCTTGTTCGCAGACGTTCACCAGAGGCGGTATTGTACTCCCTCCACTTCCTCCACAGCCTGCCAAAACCGCAGCTGAGGCCAAAAGGCCCAAGAAAACCCTCTGCAGGGATCCCTGCGGAGCTCTAGAAGCATTCGATGCTGGCCCTGGCATAAGCACTCCTCCGGACACCGGATGTCAATGTTCCTCTAGATTACGATGCTCTGAGCAATTCTCAGCAAAATGCAGATCACTGACAGGATTTTCCCACGTTTAGGCTTGCACCGGCCTGGGGGAGCTGTTTCACTGCTGGCATCGAGAAAGGAGCTTCCAGAGTGTAGTGGAACCATTGAGCCCATCTTGTCCTCAGGAAGGGATCCAGAGCAAAACCCTTTTTCGCGGTGGGCTAATCATGACCAGCGTCGGGCTTCTTGGTGAGGGTGAGAAAGAAATGAGCTAGGGCTGCCACACATTCTCGATCTTCGAAGAGTAGGTGGCATCGCTGCCGAACCTCCTCAGCCATGTGGTAGCGAAACTCAGAATCGGATCCCAGTTTTACGGCCAAATCCTCGTAGCTTTTCAGATCCGAGGCAATTAAACTGTCCAGCCCCATTCTTTTGAGAATGGCATAGGTATGCCGCCCCCGCATCAGCTTTCCAGGGCAAGTGATCACAGGCAATCCGACCGCAACGGCCTCTAAGGTGGTGATCCCACCTGACCAGCCATAGGAATCTAACATAAGATCGGCACAGCGGTTGAGATCCAAGTAGTCTTGATAATCCAATCCGGGCAGGATCAGGCAGTGGTCTTCTACATTGAGGCCATACAAAGAAAAAGCCCGGGTGAGCCGTTCCCGAAATTGTCGGGCAATAGCAGCATTGGGTAGAGCCAAAAAAACAAATTGAGCGTTGGGCACTCGCTGAGCAATAGCGGCAAAAAGATAGTCATATTGGGGCAGATATTTACCCAAGTATTGACAAGCTAGGTAAACCACTGCGTTTCTGCGCAGGCCGAAATCCTCACGATAGCGCTTTTGCTGAGGCAAAACCGGCTTTTCGAAGCAAGTGCCCAAATGAGGTAAACGAATCAGGGTTTCACTATAATGTTCTTGAGCATCCTCTGGCTCCATTAAATCGCTGGAGAGGAAATAGTCAATCGTAGAAAGCCCAGAAGTTACAGGATGAGCCCAAGTGGAGCACTGTATCGGTGCCAGTCGCAGGGAAGCCAGTTGCAGAATAAGAGGTGAAAGACCAATCTCCAAATACACTAAAATATCTAGCTGATCCTGCAGGATTTGTCGGGCTGCATCCTCAAGTCCGGTGGGAATGTGTCGAAACACATCGGCATATTGACGATACCGGTCTGTCATGAAATCGGTTCTGGGATCCAAGTGATAGGCGAAGACTTGAAACTTTCGCTCCGAGTTAGCCTGTCCATCAATCCAATTAGCATTTAGGTACTTAACCCAACCCAGAGATAAGCGGCTGTAAGAGCAAGCTCGCATGGAAGCTGAGGCAAACCCAACTCGGAGGGGATCCCCTGGTTGGGATTGGCAAGGAAGATATCTCCAATCGGGATAACAGGCGTTGACTATGCGTTGAACAAACTGGGCATATTTTTTCTGCAAATCCAGGTCGTTGTAGCCTTGGTACTGTAGGTAGTGATTGGTTCCCAGTCCTGATGCCCACAGCGCTGTGCGACGTTGCTCCTCTGTTTCTAGGGGAGTTTCCTCAATAAGACGATCCAGGTGCTCAACAAAGCGAGCACGAAAGGAGTTGAGCTCTTCCTCACTCCGATAGACTGCCGGCAAGTAGAGATGATAAAACCAACGAGCCTGTTCTAACTGGGGATCCAAAGCCAATGCTTTCTCCAGGTGATCCAAGGCAACAGCGTGTTCTCCTTGATCTCGGTAGGCGATAGCCAGATTCAGATGCACCTCTTCCAAAGGGATCCCTGCTGCTCGATCCGAGTTTACCAACAGGGAATTGAGCAGGGGGATCGCCTCTTCGCAGCGACGTAAGTTAACGAGGATCTTGCCAGCTTGAAAGGCGGAAAGAGTGGCATCGGGATTGAGGTTTAAGCTCTGCTGGTAGCAGGATAAGGCTTTCTCCCATTGGCCCGAAGACTCGTAGACCACGCCTAAGTTGTGATGATAAAGAGCTACGCAAGGATTTAACTCAATAGCCTCGGCAATTAGCGCAGCTGCCCATTCCAAATCCCCCTTGGTCTGGGCCACCGTTCCCAGCAGGTGCAAAGCGTCGGCTTGCTCAGGAAACTCCGCCAAGATCTCGGAGTAAATGGCTTCTGCTTGTCGCAAATCTCCTGCTTGCTGGGCTTGGATCCCGGCTAGAAGTTTGTTTGTAAGTATCCAGTCTGACATCTACTACAAGATGGCTAGAAATTCTCCTGACTTGTCTGCCCAGTATAGTTTTTTCCAGTTATAGTCAGTTCAGTTGGGGATAAGATGACTTTACAGGCAAGATAACATGCAGGTAGACCTAAAGAGGAAGCTTAGATCTGAGAGAGAGTCGTATTTGTTCCGCTCCGTGGCTCATTTTTTTACTTTGTTCAGCTACTTTACCTAAACGTAAGCTCTGCTCAGGTAACAGAGACAGCCGTAGTTACCTTGAGAAATCTCCCCCTGCCAGAGGAGATGAGAGGGATCCAACATCTGGTCAATCTGCTTGCGGTCTTGCTCAGAAGTAAACTCCACGTAAATCACCTTGATGTCTTTGAGCTGCTCTTGCAAGCTGGTCAACACCTCCACCTCATCTCCACCTGTAGCCACCCTGAGCACATCGATGGGCTCCAAACCCAACTCCTTGAGGGCTGCCCTGGCTTCCCGGAAAGGGAGCAGCTGCTCCACTCCCCACTCGGCCTGAGGATCCTCCGGCCAGAGGCGACGGGTTCTGCAACTATCCTGCCCCGCCAGCCCCACCGAATGCACAAAGCAGTTGCCCAAGCTGAGAATATTCTGCCGCAGCAGGTGTAGAGCTAGGGGATCCACCTCGAAACAGTGAATAGCCGCCTCAGGGTGAAGAGTTCTGAAACAAGCGCTGGCCACGCCCACCCCCGCTCTCACATCCACGACAACCTTGACATCAGGAAGAATGGAAGCCGCAGGCTGATAGATGCGGCTCAGGCTGGCTACTGTCCCTTCATACTCAAGGCCTTCGTACCCCCGCAACCAAGCTGACGGAGCAGAGCTGCCCTTTTGGATTAAGTCAATGAGAAAAGTTTCTGTTATGTTCCCCGCATTGGCAAAGAGGAGCTGGGTATCTTCTCCCGGAATGAAAGCAAAGCTGGCCCTCAAAGGCTGCCCCAGCCGCTGCAAGTCCTGAGCTGTGCACACCACCGCATCAAAGCTAGGCCAACTGCTCGGCTCCCCCCTCACCTCATGAACTCGCTCGGGCACTCCCTTCTGCTGCAGCAGACCACAGGGATCCCCAAACCCCTCTTCCACGTACAGCTCCAGCCGCGGCAAGTCCAGCAAGTCTGCTGCTATCACCCCAGGACAGCTTCGGCCAACAAATACCCTCAGTCGCTCCTGCACGCGATGCAGCTCTTGAATGGGCTCGTAGATTCCTAGTCGTGTGTCTATCCAGGCAGAGCTGGCCGTGCTGACAAAGTAGCGCACATCAGAGCGGGGCGAGTAACGAAAGGGCTCCGGCAGCTCTCCCCCAAACACCCAGTCCAGCAGGTTCTGAATGCGGTGGCGGGGATGCCAGTGTTGGTCGAAAGTGTGATAAGCGCGGCGGGCAATTTGAATGGCCTCCTGGGGATAGTCTAGGTAGTAGCGGATTTTCTCCAGGAGTTGGGCTTCGGAGTTGTAGGTGTCGCAGTAGGTGCCGGGCGCCAAAAGTTCGTCCAATCCTGAGGCGAAGGAGAGCTGGTCGGTGAGCAGAAAGCCCCCTGCAGAAATCACTTCCAAGTTCCTTAAGTTCAGATCCCCATTTTGGCTGCAGTTAAAGGAAATCAGAGAATGGGCAAACCATTTGGCTGCCTCTTGGTGGTTGGCTGTTTTGATGAGGATGGGCAAATCTGCATTCTTTATGGCTTGAACCAGCCGGCAACGCCTGGGATGGCGGGATCCCTGTTGGCCGATAAAGACCACTTGATTTTCTCTATCTTCCACCCAATCGTGGGTAACAGTGCGCATGGAGATAAGAGGCAACCAGGCAAGATTCTCAACGCCTGCTGCGGCAAACCAGTGCAAATGCTGGAAGTTATAGGCAGTAGCGACGTAATCAAAGCCTTCAGTAGCCCAGTAGGCCAAGAGATGGTTGATGGGAAGTTTCCAGTGGTGGGTGTCTCCAGCTAGCAAGAGTGTGGGGCATTTAAACTTCCTTGTATTTAGGGGATTACTCTGGTCAAAGCTGGAAGTCCAAACAATAACTAGGTCAAACTCCTTATTTGTAATTTGCTCAGACTGCTGCACAAAGTCATAGAGGTCATAGTCTCCCTCTGGGCACTCCACCAATTCCTTAGAGAGATTGACAAAGTTTAGTCCAAAGCCCTTGGCTCTCCTCTTGGGGCAAAGACTGACCTGCCGATCTGAAAGCTGCGGGGGCGGGATATAGTCTGGCGGAGTTGGCCAATTGAGGAGAATTCGCGGAGCATTGGCCTTGATGTCTTGCATTTCTCGACTCCCCAAGTTGAGCGGCAGGTTCTTCTAACTCCTACAGGCTACTAGGATTGGACACAACAACAAGGGATCTCTGTTGCCCTGGAAAACGATAAGCCGAGCATAGGTTATAAGCAACCCCATGGATCCCTGTCTGCAAGAGCCGAATCCAGTTTACCTGCCTGGATGGCCCCTACCCAAGACGAGCTCTCCTACGACAATGGCATACCCATGGAAAGCTGGCGGCACACGTGCCAGATGGACTTGCTCATCTCCACCACCCATGCCGAGCGAGGTTTTGAGGCTGTACCCAGCGAAGTGGGAGGGTAGGAGGCCACCTGGATTCTGTGGGCCACTGCCGCTGGGGAACTGATGCCTGCCAAGGCTGAACTGGAGCAGCAAAGGGCTGAGCGCCTGGCCTAAAAGTTGTGAGAACTGGGGGTGGATCCGGGTACATTAAGCTAGAGCAGACGTCAGGGATCCCTCCCCATGGATTGCCAAGACCTTGCTCAGGATCTTCTCCTAGAACTGGAGCAAGCTCAGAGTCTCACCCAGCTCTTAGATTGGGCTTTAGCCTGCCTTCCTAGCCAGCAAATCTTCTGCCAGATTGGCTGGGAAGAGTCCGCAGCTGTTTTGCAGGCAATGCTTCGCTATCCTGAAAAGTTAGCAGTGATTCTACGGAATCCCCTACAGAGCTCATCCGAAAAGTCAATCAGCACAGAAGATATCCAAACCCAAATTTCTCAGTTGGGATTAGAAGAACGGGTTCTACTCCTAGAAGGCCCCATTCCTGCCCTTTTGGCAGATCTCGGTCAATGTTTCCCAGAGACCCAGATTGGCGTTTGTTTCTGGACTGAACTCACGGACTACCGTACCTGTCTGCTTCAGTCTTTGCTACTGCGGGATTACTTGGCCGACTCAGCCCTATACTTGGTCAACCATTGCCGCTACGGAGCCATAGCCCAAGCCAACCTAGATTTGATGGGGATAGATCCCAGTTTTCATCTGCAGAAGGTTTTGCCCAATCTAGGCCAAGGGATCCATCTCCTCACTTGGGATCCCCAGCACAAAGGGTTAACCGAGCAGGATCTCGCTCACATCCAAGCAATTGGCCCTGGATCACTGCTGGCAGCTAACCCGGTATTCCTGACTTTTACCCAGCCGGATCCCTCAGAACCCAACCGGTTTTACCCCTGTAAATACATCAAGCTGGATAACTTCCTGCCTCAAGAGCTCAACCAAGCCATTCTCCAACATGCCATTACCCACCAAGACAAGTTTATCCCTTCCAAGAGCTACAGCAACAGCAACACCGAGGCAGAGTCACTAAAATTTCGCCGCTCCCTGAGGCTGGACTTCGCTTACTTTCAGGAGCATGGATCCCTGCTGCGAGAAAAAATTGCGGCTGTTGCTCCCCAGATTTTTGCTGAGCTAGGCATTGAGAACTTTGACATTCAAATCTTTGAGATGGAGATGATTGCCAGCCATGATGGCTGCTTCTTTACCGCCCACACCGATAACTCCTACCCACAAACTGCCTTCCGCCAGGTGAGCTGCGTATATTACTTCCACAAAGAGCCAAAGCCTTATCGAGGAGGTGAGCTGCGCATCTACGATACCCAAAGGCAAAAACCTCATCCACCAATCCTGCACGGGGCATACGATGAGGTAAATCCTACAAATAACAGCATCGTCTTCTTCTCCAGCAGTTGCCTACATGAGATCCTGCCGGTATTTAGCCCTAGCCAAGCCTTTGCCGATAGCCGCTTCACTATCAATACTTGGCTAGGAGCCAAGCAATTCACCTAAAGGCTTGCAGCTCCACCATGGCCAGAGTTTGCATAATTACCACTGTTCGGGATCCAGGCGTGTGCTTGGAGTCGTTCATTCGCTATCACCTTGCCCTTGGAATTGACCATATTTATATCTTCTTTGACGATCCAGAGGATCCCGCTATTCAGGTGGCACTTCAGTTTTCCGATGTAACGGCTATTCCCAACGATGAAGCTTTGCAAGTCCAACAAGCATTGGGGAATGTTCTCTACCCAAAATATGGCCCTCATGTTGGCTATGAGGTCATGGCTCGTCAGATCCTTAACGTAGAAACTGCTATACAACTTGCCCTGGATCAGGGCATGGACTGGATTCTTCATATTGATGGAGATGAGCTTTTTTATCCTGGCCAGATGATGGCTTTGGATTGGTTTGATCAAGTAAGCGACGATATATTCCAGGTTACGTTCCTAAACCACGAAGCAGCTCCCGAAGCGTTTGAGATCGAAGACTACTTCCGCGAGGTCACTTTATTTAAGAGAAACCCTGCTATTTTGGATCCCGGATTCTATACCCGGTTTCAGAAGATCTCTAGTAAGAGTCAATACTTTTTGGCTTATCAAAATGGAAAGTCAGCAGCTCGGATCTATCCCTCTCTTCTGCCTAACAGCGTACATAGCTTTGATATTCCAGGGGATCATACTCTAGTAACGTCGTCTCCCTCTATTTTGCACTACTTGAACTGCGGCTTTCAAAACTACTATAAAAAGTATGCTCAACTGGGAAACTTTCCCGACTACTGGTGGCGCTCCAAGTCTAATCCTATTCGGGTGCCTTTTCACTTAACCTCACGGGACGCTTATTGCTCAGGAGATAGAACTCGTATGGAAGCTCTTTATCAAGAGTTCATACTTTACAGCAGTCCTGAAACCAACCAGAACCTCATCGAAAAGGGTATTCTTACTCGCATCTCCTACCCATCACAGTTACTGTCCTCGCTCTAGTTCACTGGTTTAGCCTAGAGCCCTTGCCTACTCTTGAGGGAGACTGGAGCAACTGAAATAAAAAAGCTCCCCACAGGGAGCCACGGAGTACATAAAGTAGAGATAGAAACTAGTCAAAGACGTTGCAGCTCTTACCAACAAAGGTAGCCGCAGTAGCCACAGCTGTCTCCTGTGATCCCAGCCCAATGGTGCATTGAATTTTGTTGCCAGAAGCGTTGATGTACTTATTGTTAGTTGCTGTGGTGTCCCAGCGCATTCCCTGAGGCGAAGTAGAATAAATATCGCTGGCCACTGGTGTCTGGTAGTTGGGAGCGCTCCACGGGTCATTCATGTATTTATCCTGCCTACTGCCGCAGTAGTCTGTGGGGCAGCCGTACTTAATCGTAGTGTAGTGATTAGGATACTGGGAGAAGTCCAGCCGATAGACTTCAGAAGCACGACCTACCGCAGTAAGAGCTGCCTGGGCTTCAGCCGTGCGGGAGCGGCGCACTTGGTTCAAGAACTGCGGGATCGCCACCGCCGACAAAATGCCGACGATCACAATTACCACCAGCAGTTCGATCAGGGTGAAGCCCTTGGCTTTGGAGAGAATTTGCTGAGCCAGTTTGGCCCGCAACAGAGACTGACGAGACTTTGCACTCATGAGTACCAGATCCTTTAGCAAACTAGAGAGTTAACTGTGCAGCTCACCTGCTAGTGCTAACTTACCCCGCTCAAGGGCGATTCATAACAGCCTGCTCCCTGGCGCAATTGCGGATTTTTGCCAGATGAGCCTGACACAGGTCAGTGGTTTAGCTGAGCCGGCCTCAGCATGGCAGATTAAGACTAGCACTCTTCCTTCAGCCTATGAACCCTACGCTGCAAGCCCGGATCCTGGAAGCCAAGCAACTGTTTCAGCAGTCTCCCGATACCTTTGCGGAGTGGTTGGTTGCTTTTTACCGAGAGCAAGACGCAAAGGATTGGCAGGAGTTCCTGTGGGGTTTCTTTGATCTCTCCCCATCTTCATTGGCCAATGAGCCAGCCTTCCCCTCTGAGCCAGAGGCAATTACCTTGTCAGCGCTGGAGCAGGCCTTGGCTGCTGGCCAGCTGAGCCTTGCTTACCAGCTCTACACGCCTCTGGTGAGGGCAGGGATCCTGTCCCAGGAGAAAGTCTTGGATTTGTTGCTATCCCTCGCAAGTCGTCTGGAAAACAGCCCCGCGCAGGAGCCGCAGCAGCGTCTTCAGGCTTGTCTAAAGCTGCGGGAGATGGCCTTTGAGCTGGATCCAAGCCGGCGGGACAACACCCAAGTTTTGCTGATGCGGGCCCTGCAAGCTCAGGATGAGCTGGCAGTTGGCTTTTATGGGCAAGCCCTACTGGAGAGCCTAGGCGGCGAGAAGAGCCTCGATATTACTCAGGAGCCACTCCTTACTGAATTGCTCGCGCGGCTATGGGACGATGGCTACCTGAGCTTGTTTTTTGAGGTGGCCACAACTTTACAAGTCTTTCTTCCGGAGGAACAAAGATCTGGATTTGCTGCTTTGCTGGCCCAGCTAGCCAATGCGGTGGATCCCGAGCAGGCGAAGCGCTATGAAGGTTTGTGGACGATAGAGGACTTAATCGGTGACTTTTTTCAGAGGGCAGCCCGCGCCTTCTTCCAGAACTCTACCAGTGATGGCTATTCCATTTTAGGAGAAGCTCTCATCACGGCGGCCGAGAGCTCACAGGTGCAAGAGAACTTTACTCTTCGTCTATCCCTTCTATCAGAATCGCTGGAAAAGTTGATCCATGCTGCCCAGCCAGAACGGATAAACCTTGTTATTCAAAAAATTATAGACTTGATTTTGTCAAGGGAAACTAACTTAGAGTCCTTAAAAATTGATGACGAAAATCTACTTGAGAGCTTAACAATTTCCAAATCCATTATATTTCGAGTTTGCTTTTGTTGGAGTTATCTAACTGACGATCGCTCTCTGATTCGTCATTACCAACAAATTGGTGGTAGAATCTTTAACGACTGCCTAAGCTTAATGGCTTCTCAGCGAGACTTTCTTTGGTCGGAATATTGGCAGAAGAATCAGCAAGACTACTGCGGATCTGGCAGAACTAAGCGAAAGCTGAGGGTAGGCTTTCTGGGTAACTGCTTTCAGCGACATTCGGTTGGCTTTCTCAGTGAGGCTACTCTCAGGAACCTATCTTGCGATCTTCTGGACGTTGTCTACTACTACTACCAGGGGTGGAAAAATGAAGATATGGCCAGTCATGACAATATGTATCAAAAGTTTCGCTCTCACGAAAATCTCCATTTTCGCTTTTTTCCAGGAGAAACCAATTCGCCTCAAGTAGCTGCTCAAGCACGCGAGGATCGCATCGATATTATGATATTTATGGACTCTATTACCTGCCACGATGCGAATATTGTAGCAGCTTTGCGAGCTGCCCCCATCCAAATTGGTTGGCTGGGTGGAGATGCTGTTGGTTTGCCGGAATTTGACTACTTCTTTGCCGATCCCTATATCCTTCCTGAAGATGCACAGGCCGATTACCATGAAAAAATTATCCGCTTGCCTAGCTACTGTGCTGTGGACTATCTGGACGTCCTGCCCGCTGATAAGATAGATTTCAGAGCTAAGCTGAGAATCGATCCGCAAGATATTGTTCTTCTAACTGCGGCCAGTGCCTACAAGCGCACCCCTGAATGCATTGATGCTCACCTGCAGATTCTAAAAGCCGTACCTAACGGTATCCTAATTGTCAAAGGCTCGGGGGAAATTGCCACGGTTATCAGGCGCTATCAGGAAAGAGCCAAAGAATTAGATGTTTTGGATCGCGTCCGATTTCTAGCCAAAACCAGCACTGTAGAAGAGCATCGCGGCCAACTGGCTTTGGTGGATCTGGTCTTAGATACCTTTCCCTACACAGGCGCAACCCACACTATGGAAGCTCTCTACATGGGTGTGCCAGTTCTTACCTTAGTAGGTCGCCATTACTACGGCCGAATGAGCTACAGTCTGCTAAAAAATATCGGTCTTGAAGATTGTATCACTTGGTCAGTAGAAGAGTTTATCCAACGTGGGATCCAACTGGGCAATGATCCGGAGTGGATTAATCGGATCAAAAGGCAAATCAAGGATTCTCGCCGTTGGTCGGTGATTTGGGATCCAAGAGAACATGCCCGCAGCATGGAAGCTGCTTTCTTCCACATCCTGGAAGGTAAATCCCACGAAACTTATACGTTTCACCCCAACGACTTGTACTCAACTCCAGATGAATGGAACCAAGCTGGGATCGAGCTCATTCGATCCCTAAGTGCTGATGCTTCAGTCTCAACACGTCAATCTGCTTGGGAAGAGGCACTATCCCTGTGGCGAAGAAGTTTGGCTAAGGATCCCCGCCATGTTCCCTGCTGGCTAAATCGAATACATGCTCTACTGGTACTGGGCGATCGTCCTCGTGCCTTTGAAGATGCCTATGCTCTACTAGAGTTTCTGTGTACAGAAGCGCCGGACTTATGTCCTTCCAGAGGGACAGATCTCCCCATCTGGTATGAAAGCGAAGTTTCTACTCACTCAAATACTTATACAAAACATAGTTATCTCTATTATCTATCCAGATGGATAGCTACTCACGTTGGGGTCGTATACAGCCCAGAAGCCATGCGATTTTGGAACCTAACTTATTCGATAGATCCAGATGATGAACAAGCAGCTCTGGCGGTAGCGATTGAGCTTCTCTCGCAGAAAAAGATAGAAGGGCTAATACCAATTAACCATATACTTAGCCTTGATCCAACTCATCGCCAAGCATGCCTGGTCAAGGAAATTGCACTGTGGGAGGTTGTGTCTCAAGTGCAAACAGCCTCTTTCCCTGCGCAGCCCGATCTCTATTTTGACTATGAAAATTGCAGACTCTCCCTCGAGCCTTCGTTCTCGAGTGTTGTCACGCGCGTTCTACTTACTCAAGGAGAATGGTTTGAGAGCGAGATTAGCTTCTGCAAGCACTTTTTAAGACCAGGGATGAACGTAATCGATGTAGGGGCAAATGTTGGAGTATATACTTTCCTTGCTGCGCATCGAGTAGGCCCTACGGGTAGTGTAATCGCAATTGAGCCCACGGCTTCTTGTCTTCAGTGTATGCGGAAGACAATAAGTGCCAGCTCCCTAGAGGATGTTGTCTTCCTTATCGAAGCTGCTGCCGGTGAGCATGAAGGCACTGTTCAGTTAGGAGAAGAAAGATCTGGGGCATTTAACTCTATCGGAAATCCGAAGCAGGCATCAGGGCAGGCGTCAAATAATGGTGAAGGAAAAATTGTGAATCTTGTTACCCTGGACTCTGTGTGGCGTTCGAAAGGTGAACCCCGGATTGATCTTATCAAGATTGATGTAGAAGGCGCGGAAGAGCAGGTCGTTTCCGGCAGTCTAGAGTTGCTTGCCGCCAGTCACCCTGTTCTTATTCTTGAAAACAAGCACGGCCCTAAAGTTACTGGAACTTCTACAGCTAAAATACTGGAGCCTTTGGGATATGAGTTTTACACCTACAACCATTTCCTGAATAAGCTAGCCAAGATCAAGACTCAGCAATACTCGATTTCTACTCTAAACATTATTGCGATTCATTCTTCAGATCTAGAAAAAGTTGCAGACATGATATCGGTTTAGAAAGTTGGATCCGAATTTTGCTCTTTTGCTTGTGTTGAGCAAGGAGCTTTCCAGGGCTGGGTGGTTTCTGTTGTACGAGCAAGTCATTCAACTTTTCTGGGGAACAGAGCTTGCAGTGGGGGTGGGCAATCGTAAGTAGACAGCTCATGCCAAGAAGTCCAACTGACGTTAGACACTGCAGGCGCCGCGAGCAAGCCAATTTGAGCAAATTCAACTAACCGGAAGAGCGTAGCAATTGCATCAACTGCTGAGGCGTCATCTGCTCGTAGGGCTCAAAGGGCTGGTGGATCCAAGGGTTATCCGGCAAATAGTCCACATAGTAGTCGGGTTGATAGACGGAGGCGGCCTTGTACCACAGTACGCCGGTGCGGATCTCCTCGATGTAGAAGCCGTAGTGGTGCTTGAGCCAGTGGACAGAGCGCTTTAGGGTCATGCCAGAGTCTGCCAGATCGTCCACCAACAGCACGTGGCTGCCCAGGTTGGCGGTGGTCATGGCTAGATCCCGCGAGAAGGTCAGTTGCCCCCGCTGGCGGTTACCGGGCCCAGAATAGGAAGAGGCTGAGAGAATAGCCAGGGGCAGGTCGAAAAGACGGGCCAAGGTATCGCCGATGCGCAGCCCCCCCTTGGCAATACAGACGATTTGGTTAAATTCCCACCCGCTTTCGTAGACTTTGACGGCCAACTCCTCGATTTTGCGGTGGTAGTCGGCCCAGGTGATGGAAATTTCGTGCAAGGGATCCCCCTCTACCCATCTAGAGTGCTCAGTTTAATAATGACGCTTCTCCCCTCGACTAGGGACTAGCTTTCTTTCAGAGGGATCACCTTCACCCAATGGGCATAGACGGGATCCCGATTTTCGGTAATTGCCGTCAGCTTCTGCCGCAACTGCTCGGTGATGGGGCGGGAGGGGGGCAGGACGTACTGCTCGATCTGGCGAATGGGGGTGATCTTGGCAGCAGTGCCGGTTAAAAAGGCCTCGTCAGCAATCAATAGCTCCGATTTGTCAACGGGCCGTTCTTGGGTAGGGATCCCCAGGTCGCGGGCCAGAGTGAGGACGCTGTCGCGGGTGATCCCTTCCAAGATATCTTGGTCGAAGCTGGGGGTAATCAGCACGCCATTGCGCACGATGAAGATGTTCATGCCCGAGGCTTCGCTCACTTTGCCCTGGGAGTTCATCAAAATGGCCTCGTCATAGCCAGCCTGCGCCGCCTCGGTTTTGGCCAAAGAGGAAGTGATGTAGGCGCCGGTGATCTTGCCCCGCAATGGTAGGCTGCGATCCTCTTGCCGGGCCCAAGAGCTGATGCGGCAACTGACCCCCTCCGGCGAGAGATAATCCCCCAATTCTAACCCGTACACGAAAAAGTCTTTCTCGATGTTGTGCAGCCGCGGCGAGATGCCTAGGTCGGAGGTGTACACCAAGGGGCGGATGTAGAAAGACGTGGAGGGACGGTTTTTTCCGATCAGCTCGACGATCACCTGCTCAATCCGTTCAGCAGGGAGATCAAAACAGAGCAGGCGGGCGCTTTGACTCAGTCGTCGGCAATGGCGATCCAGACGGAACACCAGAACTTGATCCGGGTTTTGCGGATCAGGGATCCCGCGTAGGCCGCCGAACGCCGCTGTCCCGTAGTGCAGAGCATGGGTGGCAATGGAAATCTTCGCCTCAGCAAAGGGGACAATCTGGCCCTGAAAGTAGGCGTAGGGCAGAAAATCTGGCATGGTCGGCACCCACCGGGGTAGGAATGAGGGGTAGGAATATTATCACCGATTCGTGCAGTGCCGGGAGCTCCAACGTCGGCATGACTTCCCTGCCTGTAGTAGCAGCACGCGGGATAGGTGTAGAGGTATTTCTCCCCCGCAGCAGCGTTGTTTAGCCAGTCAGTTTCCGAGAGGGTTGGATTGGAGAAGCAAACAGTTCGTAGCTGAAGAGGGGCCGAGCAGCTACACCCTATGACGCAAGGGGGATGAACTCCTTGCGAAGGCAGCAATGCTCCTTGTGGCAAGGCTTCTTGAGTCTCAGGGTGGTAGGGTAAGGAGGTGGTTGCTCAAGCAGCTGTAAATAAAGCCTGCAAAACTTTCGATTGCTGCCTTACTTTTGCTTGGCATTTTGCCCCCCGCTAGCCCGATGCTGTCGACGGGTGGGAGCCGGAGGGCTGCTTTTGCCCAATCTTTTGCTCTGGGTATCCCCATTGAGGAAGCCATTCGGATCGCTCGATCTGCCGTGCCCAATGCTGTGATCAAAGAAGTTGAGTTGGAGCGCGAAGATAGACGCCTAGTTTGGGAAGTAAACTACCCGGCACCCGCGCTATGCGCAGGGTGCGGGCTTTATCCCAATCCCTAGCGGCCCCAGAGGGCAGCTAAGTTTCGGAATTTCGGGCGAGTTTACAGTCGCCCCAAGAAGAGAGATCACCCGAGCAGCGTTATGGTCAGCGTCCCCTTCCCAGCCACAATGTCCACACTTGAACGACTTGCCGCTTCGGTAAGACTTGCCCTGCTCAGGGTGGATGTGCAGGCACCGGTGGCAGGTTTGGCTGGTATAGGCGGGCGGAACCAGTACCACAGGCACTCCAGCAATGGCAGCCTTGTAGGCCACAAACATCCTGAGCTGGTAGAACGCCCAGTTATTGGTTCTACGGCGTTCAGCTTTACTCCGAGGTTTCTGATTCAAGCACTCTCGGATGCCTGTCAAGTCCTCAAAAGCCAGTGCTGCACCAATGGCCTGGGCATCCCTGACCAAGGTTCTGCTGATGTTGTGGTTCAGCCATGTCTGGTAGCGCCGTTCCCTCCCAGAAAGCCTACGAAGCAGTCTTCTAGACGACCTCGTGCGTTTGGATTGAACCTTGGCGCGTACACGGCTGAACCGGTCACGGACGGCCTGGATGTGTTTTCCACTCCAAGAACGCCCGTTACTAGCGGTGGCTATATCCCGCCTGCCCAAGTCAACTCCGATTACCTTTGGAGTTTTGCCAGTTGGGGGAGTGTCCAACTCAACCGCAATGTTGATGTAGTACTCCCCTTGCCTGGTCTTGCACAAAGTAGCACTTGTTGGTTTCTGCCCTCGCAGAAGTGCTATCTGATAGCCGCCGATCTTGAGCTTGAGCCGAACCCGTCCACTCATCAGTGTTACACCAACAGCCTGTTCGGACTCTCGGTACTCGAAAGTGCGCACATCCAAAGTCAGGCTGGTGGGGCGAAACTTGTGGACTTGTTTCACCGCTTTGGCGTTGCTAATCACACGGCGGAGTGCCTGACAGACGTGATTAGCCTTCAGCCCCGTTGCCGCTCTTACCGGTCGATAAACCAAGTGATGCAGCTTGGCGACGTTCCAGCACTTTTCACGTTTAGCGGTGTCGAGAATCTGGTTGCAGGCGTCAGCAAATCCCTGCAAGGTGCGGTCAATCTCTTGACGCAACTCTTGTGGGACTATCAGCTTGCAACGTACAGAGATGGTCTGGCTCATGGGCTTATTGTAGCTCATCCAGACTTTGCCCCAGTACACTTATATGGAGGCGGGCTTTCCTCCCGGCACCAAGCCTGCGGCTATGGTGCGGGCCTCCAGCCCGAAAATTGGTGAAATTTACCAACGATATTGAAGTTAAGATCGACGCCACTACCGGCAATATTGTCGATATCGACGACTAGCACTCAGGAGATGCCCCCTGCATAGGCGGGGGTGAGCGTTGCCGGAAAAGGCTGTAGCTGCTACTGCTTGATGAAAAAGTAGCGACCTTGAGAACTGCGAAAGCTGGGTTGTGCAAAGGTCAGGGATCCCTTTCCTTTTGGGCATGGGGAAAGCGTCTACACGGTAGCTGCCTGATGGCTGAAGCCGGTTCGACAGCTGGCTAGGGACAGGTGGTGGGGTCAGGCTGAGCTAGAATGCTGTCTATCCGTCTTGCTGCTCCCCCTGATGGACGACCCCCCTTTAGCCTCGACGGCTGCTTTCCCCAACACCGAGCTTTCGTGGGGAGATGCGTCGCTTAGTCTCCTTTGGGTCATCGGTCTTCTGGTCATCAACGCTTTCTTTGTCGCGGTCGAGTTTTCCTTGGTATCGGCGCGGCGCTCCCGCATGGTGCAGTTGGCGAGCGAGGGAAACCGCCAGGCGGCAATTGTGCAAAAAGCCCAAGAGCAACTGGAATATGCCCTCTCCACCACCCAGTTGGGCATTACCCTGGCCAGTGTGTTGTTGGGCTGGATCGGGGCTACGCAAGTGGCGCCGACGCTGTTTCTGGCCTTGAGGCAGTTGGCTTGGCTTCAGAACCTGGATCCGGCCCTTATTCGAGGGGTGGCAGTGGTGTTGGTGTTTTCGCTGCTCACCTATTTTCAGATCGTGGTAGGGGAGCTGATCCCCAAGACTCTGGCCATTCTCTATTCCGAGCCGATTGCGCTGCAACTGGCCTGGCTCAATCGTTTGGTCAGCCGTATCCTAAGACCTTTTGTAGAGCTGCCCCGCTTTTCCTCTCGGTGTGTGCTGCGGCTTTTGGGAGTCCAGATTCCGGAGGCCAGCTCCTTTTACAGCACCATGACGGTGGAGGAGTTGCAACTGTTGATCGCCTCGTCGGTGGAGTCGGGCAACATCGAGGCGGAAGAGCGAGAGCTGTTGAGCAACATCTTCGAGTTTGGCGAGACGGTAGCTAGCGAGGTGATGATCCCGCGTACCAGCATCGACGCGGTGCCGGAAACTGCAACGGTGCAAGAAGTGCTGGCCGAGGTGGCCGAATCAGGACACTCCCGTTACCCGGTCTACGGCGAGTCTTTGGATGACATCCGCGGGCTGATCCACGTCAAGGAAGTCATTGGGGAGCTGGCCAAGGGATCCATCGACCTCCACAGCCCCATCACGCCTTTTATCCGCGAGGCCCACTTTGAGCCGGAGAACAAGCCGATTGCCGAACTGTTGCCCGAAATGAGGCAGCACCACTGGCCGATGGTGGTGGTGGTGGATGAGTTTGGCGGCACGGCGGGCCTGATCACCATTCAAGACTTGGTGGAGGAGATTGTCGGCAAGCTCTCCGATGGCCCGGATCCCAACACCAAGGAGCCGGACATCCAAGAACTTGACGAAAATACCTTGCTCATCCAGGCTCAGCTAGATATTGAAGAGATCAACGAGCGCTGTGGCCTCAACCTGCCTCTGCACAAGGATTACCAAACGCTGGGGGGCTTTTTGATCTACCACATGCAGAAGATCCCACGTGCTGGGGAAAAGTTCACCTACCAAGAGATGGAGTTTCAGGTGGTGCGCATGGAGGGGCCACGGGTGGATCGGGTGAAGGTAGCCCGCCGCCCCGGCACCCCGGCAAACTCCCTACCGCTGCTCCCCCCGGCGCAAACGGCAAAAACCCGTCCATAAGCCCGCTAGGAGAGCATTAGGTCCTTGCCTTGACCACTTTCAGGGTCTGCAGGCGCACATCCTCTGGGCCGTTGATAAAGCCGCCTGCCTCATGCACCAACAGCAGATAGTTCACCGCCTCTTGAGTCACCTCTTCTCCCGGCACCAAAATCGGGATCCCAGGTGGATAGGGGGAGATGATCTCGGCGCAGATATGGCCCACTGCTTCTTGGAAAGGCACCCGCTGAATGGGGGCAAAAAAAGCCTCCCGGGGTGATAGCCGTTGCGGTGGCAAGCAAGGACGGGGCAGTTGTGCCAGCCGCTGCATTTTTTCCATTGCCGCTCTGGATGGGCGGGATCCCTGAAAATGTTGCGACAGGGCGGCGAAACTTTCCACCAGGCGGTCAATGTCTCGCTGGGTATTGCCGATGCTGACAATGAAGACCACATTGTGCAGGGTGGACATCTCCGGCTGCACGTGGAAGTGATCGTTAACCCAGTCGTGAGCGTCGAAGCCGAACAACCCCAGCTCTGTCACCGTTACCGTGAGACGGGTGCGGTCGAAATCGAAAAAACCAGGGGTGGAGCCGATACGCTCTGGGCCAAAACAGCGCAAGCCGGGGATGCGGTTGAGACGGGCGCGGGCTTGATCTGCCAAAGCCAAGGCTTGGCCCAGCAGGGCTTCTCCCTCCAGTGCCATCTGCCGCCGTGCCACATCCAGCGACATCATCAGCACATAGCTGGGACTGGTCGATTGCAGCAGTTGCAGAATGTTGCGCACCCGGTTGGGGTCAATGCGGGATCCCTTGAGGTGCAGCATCGAGGCCTGGGTCATGCCGGAGATCACCTTGTGGGTGGACTGCACCACCAGATCGGCTCCGGCTTCCAAGGCCGAAATGGGCAATTCCGAATGAAACCCAAAATGGGGCCCGTGGGCCTCATCCACCAGCAGCGGCAGGCCGTGGGCGTGGGCGATGGCTGCCAGAGATTCCAGGTCGCAGCAAACCCCGTAGTAGGTGGGGCTGACCACCAAAACTCCCTTGGCGTCGGGGTGTTCTGCTAGGGCCCGCTCCAAGCCAGCTGGGGTGATGCCGTGGGCGATGCCCAGCTCAGCGTCGAAATCGGGCTCGATGTAGACGGGTACGGCCCCGGAGAGGATCACCCCGGCAATGGCGGATTTGTGGCAGTTGCGCGGCAAGAGGATCTTGTCTCCCGGATCGCACACCGCCATCACCAGCGTTTCCACGCCGCAGGTGGAACCGTTGACCAAAAACCAACTGCGATCCGCTCCATAAGCTGCTGCCGCCAGCTCCTGGGCCTCTCGGATCACGCCATCGGGGTCGTGGAGGTTGTCCACCTCTGGCAGCTCGGTCAGATCTGCCCGGAAGATGTTCTCTCCCAAAAAGGTCCGCAAGTCGGCAGGGATCCCACGTCCCTGTTTGTGGCCTGGCGTGTGAAAAGGAGCCTTATCCAAGCTGCAATAGTGGCGGATGGCCTCAAACAGAGGTGCTCGCTCCTGGGCTTTGCGATCCAGCGAGCGCAAGCAACGAGAGGTTTTGGACAGATTGGACAGAACCACAGACCACTCCTCAACACACCAGGTGGGCATTTTGTGATTATCCATCCCAATGGAGGCTAAGTCCACCGCTGGCGCTTTTCCTGCTAGCCTGGGTTTTCAGGTGGCCTTTCTTCCTCTCCTGTATGTTTGAAAAACTGCCCTTCCCCCTGAGCACTCTCGTGTTGCTGGCCGGGGCTGCCGCCACGGCTTGGGGCTTTGCCCACTACAACGATCCCACCCTCAATCTCATCGGCCTGTTTGCCGGGATCCCCTTGCTGTTGGGAGGGGTGACCATGAAGGTAGTGGAACTCAAGCCGGTACCTGCCCTGGCCGCCCCTTCTCTCGAGGTGATCCAAGCCCGCGCCCAGCAGGCCACGGAAATTCAAAAGCAAGTCCGCGCCGATATCACCAAATATAGCTACGGGGCTAATGCCCACCTGGAAGATGCCCTGGAGTTTCTGGGTCTGCGCGGCCCTCTGGAAGCAGATCTGCCCAAGGTGAGAGGGTACAGAGAAGAGCTGCGAGATGGCCGGTATACCTTGGTGCTTCTGTTCGATTCCCCCAAGGTTCCCTTCCAACAATGGCAGGAAAGCTACCAGAAAAAAATGCAAGGCTTCTTTGGCCGAGATGTGGAGGTGCAACTGGGGCAGCCCCAAGAAAATCAGGTGGAATTGGCGCTTGTTGCCCGAGGTGGATCCCAGGCCACTTGAAGAAGCCATTAGCTGCTGAATGCAACTCAACGGATCCCGAAGCTAATGCAGCCAGTAACTCAGGACTGTCGAGAGTTAACTCATGAGGGGTGTGGGGAGCTATGGGTCCTGCGCTGTGCCTATAGTATCAGTGTTGGGAGGATGTCACGAAACTTGGCAGTTCGGCATAACTCTATTTTACGGATTGGGAATTTTACGGATTGGGAGGAAGACCAAAAGCAACATTATCATCCATAATGTAGGGCGTTAGCATGAAGACCACCTCATTGCGCTCGTTATTCACACTCTGAGAGCGGAACAAAGCACCCAAAAGAGGCAAGTCGCCTAGGAAAGGCACTTTTTGAACCTCAACGATGTCCCTGTCTTGAATGAGGCCAGCAATAATAAAGGTTTGCCCATCTCTTAACCTGAGCTGAGATGCTTCCAGCCGCCTCCTGTCAATATTGAAAAGTAGAATGCCTGCGAAGTCTCCACCTTCCAATCTTTGAAGGGGTACAGGAATGGAGATTTCCGGCTGAATGGTCAGGGTGACAAACCCATTGTCATCTATCCTAACTTCTGAGACGTCAAGGATAACCCCAGCATCCTCCCGCTGCAAACGCTGAGTCCTAGTTGGAGGCTGGTTTTCACCCTGGGGTATGGCGATGGTTTCAACGTTAACAGGCACGCTGGTTGCAATGCTAATTCGACTGGATCCGCCATCTGCCACCACAACTTTGGGGTCAGTTAGAATTTTTCCAGTTCCATCTTGTATTGCAGACTGCACTCTTAGAGCCAAAGACTGCTGCAGCCGGTTGAGAGTGTTAAATATTCCCGTGATGGATCCTGATGGGCCTTCAGGGCCGATAGAGCTTACCGAGGATCCCGCAGGTTGATTGAGCGGTTGACCACCAAAATTGGCGTTTCCCAAGGTTCCAAGGGCAAAGTTGCCAGATGCCCCTCCCAAGTTAACTGATAAGCTTTCGTTTTTGTTCAAGCGAATATCAACTGCTCTCAGGGAAATCAAAACCTGTCGCCGACGCACATCCAATTGGGCAATCTGAGCAGCCGCGATGTCCTGCTGCCGCGAGTTGCCGATCACCGTAATGGAGTTGGTGCGCTCGTCCACAACGAATTGGGCACCGGGAGCAACGGCGTTCAAAACTTCTTCCAGCCGACTGGCCAAATCGGCGGCGACTGCCTGATTCACGCGGTAATTGCGCACCAGGATCCCAGTCACCCCTGGCAGGTTTTGTCCAACAAATACGGTTTGGCCCCTTCGCTGGGCCTGCAACTGTTTTAGCCGCAAGATAAAGTTGAATGTCTCCTGTAAGGGCGAGTCTTGCACATCCAGAGAGATGGTTAGATCGGGTGGGACGTCGTTGAGCACCACATTCAACCCTGCTCGCCGCACCAACAAGCTCAGCACATCGCCCACAGGAGCATCTTTCAAGGTCAAGCTAATCCTGGCATTGGATCCGAGATCCACTGTAGGTGGATCAGGCAGGATTGTGCCAACGGCAATATCTCCGGCAGGAGGAGCCACAGCTCTCCCCTGAAAAGGAGATTCGGTGGGCAAACTTCCCGGCGGCAATTGAGGTTGGTTGAGCTGGCCCACAGGGGGGACCTGAGAAATCACGGGTGCAGCAGGAACAGCAGGTGCAGGAGGAGCCGCTTGAGTTGTCTGCGGAGGGGCAGGGTTTTGAGCGACCGGTTGGGAGGCAGGGGCAGGAGCTGCGGGCTGAGGAACAGGAGCCACGGGCTGAGGTCGGTTTAGTGACGCCGGTTGGCCGGGCGCTACTGGGTTGGACGAGGGTTGAGGGGGAACCGCCGCTAGGGGGGCCGGTGGAGCAGAGGGTAGGCCCTCAAAGTCGAAGACCAACTGCGTCGGGCTGCGCCGAGCCAGCAAGCCTTGGGGAGCTGCGGCCACACCGGCTATTTCTATCCGCACGCTGTCGTTGCTCAACTGCCAGGCCTCAATGAAGCGCACCCCCGGCAGGGGAGACTCTTGGCGATAGCGGCCCTGGCTTCCGCTCAATTGAGCATTGGTGATGTCCCCGATCCAAGATTGTCCCTGCTGGGTAAAGAACACCTGTGGGCGAGCGCCCCCTTCGGTGTTGATCTCCAACTGCATGCGGTTGCCGTTGGGCACCAGGCGGATATCTGTGATGCGGCTGAGGCGTTGCAGGTTTGCGGAGGTCAACTGTTGAGCGGCTGCCTCATTGACCCGGCTTTCTAAGGCCAATGGGGGCAGGGACAGGATCAAGCCCAACGCACACCCATAAGCAACTCGACGGTTCATCATCCTCACACCTCACTCCTTCACCCAGTCGTATTCTTGCTTCACCTCGCCACGGGTGCCTTTGGCCTCGTTCACCCCGTGCTTCCCTAATCAAAGCCGAAATCTCGGACTTTGCCACTACCTGTAGCCGTTTCGGAAGAAATTTTTCCCAGATCTTCGATTCGGCAACACTATCCGTGCTGAACCGGCGGTTGTTCCCGTCTTCTGAAAACCAGAGGGGATCCCGCACTGGCAGGATCCCCCCCTGAGTCAAGGCATGGCTGGGCTACTGACCAGGTGACGTTTGCCCTTCAGGTGCAGGAGCAGTGCCCAACGGAACGTCCTTGTTGTAGATGTAGGCAATCAAATCAAAAGCAGCGTCCAGCTCCCCTGTGTCTTGAACAGGATTTAAGCTGATGTTGCTCACCCGGAACAATGTGCGCAGACGCTCTATATCTCCCATCAGATTGATCAGCTCCGTATAGGGGCCACGCAGAGCAACGCGGGTGGTTTGCACTTGGATGGCGGGAGCGATGATCCCAGGCACTTCCGGATTGGCCGAAGACGCTGGAGTCAGTGGAGAAGGGCTAAAGCTGCGCAGCTCGCTGTTGGGCTGCCCTCGCACCAGCCGGTTGAGATCCAGCAGTTGCGTGTCGGCATTCTCGGGGGTGGAGAGCAGGGCACTGATCTGTTCCCGCTCCACGCGAGCTCTCTCGACCTGATTGGGCACATCTTGCAAACTGGCAATCTGGCTCTTTATGTCCTGCAACTGGGTGGTTTTGTTGGCTACCTCCCTTTCCAAAGCCTGTACCTCCTCGATCAAGGGGCGAAGTTGGGTGAAGGCCAGAAACCCCGCCGCGCCTAGCCCTGTGATCCCGATTAAAAGACCAATTCGAATGGGGGTCAGCTCCACGCCCAGCAGTACCGGCGGCCCTGCCGGGGGAACCACCAGTTGTTCGTCGGGAAAACCTTCAACCGATCCAGTCATCAGTTCGCCTCCACTCGACGCGAAATGCGGATCTTTTCAACCAAGCCTATCGCTCCCCGCTGCTCCAGCTCGCGGGTAAATTCTGGGTCGGGATCCCCCAGGGTACGGATGGTTACGGTTATGCCGTAGGTAACGCTGGGCTCGGTTAGGTCTGTGCCGTCCACCCGGGAGCTGCTGTTCAGGACGGCGCTGGTAACAAAGTTGGAATCCAGCAGGGTGAGCAAAAAGTCGTTCACCAGGGGAAAGTCCAGCGCCCCTCCTTGGATATTGACGGTATCCCCGGAAGCGCTGATGTTGGTTATCCATACCCCCTGGCCGGGGATCTTGCGCCGCAGCTCTTCCAAGATGGCCGACCAAGGCTGGACGGATCTCAGAAAGGAGCGGAACCCTTCCGTTTGGGCGCGAATGGTTTGCAGCTCTTGATTGGCATTCTGCAGCTGGGACAACTCAGCATTGGCTGTGCTGAGCTCACTGTCAAGGCGAGCCCGCTCCGCCCTCAAGGTTTCTCTCTGGCGGGAAAAGCTGTCTTGGAAATACCAAAAAGCTCCCATCGCTACAGCAGCAACAGCAACCCCCAGGCCAATGGCCGGGATCCAATTCTGGGATCCCTCTGCAGCCTCAGCTGCGACTACTGCTCCCCCACCTGTTCGAGCTGTGGTGAGGACATCCGGCCTTTCTTTGAGGAAATTGATCTCCGGTGTGTACATCTCTTTAACCGCCTTGTGCGCTATTCCATCGGTTGGGCGAGCTTGCGCTGCCTGCTGCCGCTACTTGGTGTCTTCCCGCAGCGCCAACCCCAGGGCCACTCCCATTGCTGGGCGTTCCTCCAGGGGCAGTTCCACTGAATCCGGCACGACAATGTTGCCAAAGGGATCCGCCAACTCCACCGCCACGCTCAACGACTGAGATAAGAAGCCGTCGATTTGGCCGATGCTTGCCCCAGTTCCGGCCAGCAGTACTTTCACCACAGGCGAGCTGCTTTCTGTGCTCGTAAAGAAGTCGATGGAGCGCTTCAGTTCATCCGCCAAATCGGAGACAACGCGCGTTACTGCTGCTACACCGGGATTGCTGGGCGCTGGCTGTTCTCCCGTGGCCAAAATATCGGTGGGGTTGATCAAGGGTAACCTCAGAGTTCGCAACAGGTCGCCGGTGCGGCTAAGCGGCAGATTCAGGGATTGGGCCAGCACCTGCCGCATGTGGATGGTGCCGATGTTGACGGTGCGGGTAAATTGCGGGATCCCGTTCACCAAAATGCTGATCTCGCTGCTGTCGTAGCCGATGGAGCTGAGCAACACGGCCTCTTGGGGGCCGTACTGGATTAGCTGATCGCGGATGGTGCGAATGAGGGAGAAGCTGGCCAGCTCCACACAGCGCACCTGCAAATTGGCTGCCTGCAGCACCTCCAGGTAGTTGTCCACCACCTCTTTGGGGATGGCCACCAGCAAGACTTCGATGCGCTCAATGCCATCCTGGGAAAGATCGAGACCCAAGGGCTGGTAGTCGACATCCGCCTGATCCCGCGGATAGGGAATGTAAAGTTCGGCCTCCTGCTCCAAAACCACCCGGCGCAGCTCATCGGCGGGTAGGTCGGCAGGCAGGCGAATGAGACGAACGATGGCCTCCCTTACGGGCACTGCTGTGGCTGCCGGCAGGTTGGTGGGTACCTTGTTTTCATTGAGCAAATTCATCAGGATCAAGCCAACTGTGCTCGGATCGAGGATGCGTCCTTCGACCATCGCCCCTTCTGGCATGTCCACGCTGTGGTAGTGGGCCAGACGATAGCGACCATTGCCCTGCTTTTTCAGTTGGGCAACGGCGATGCGCTCGGGGTTGATGTCCACCCCAAGCATGGTTCGGGTTTTGGAGCCACCGAAAAAGCTAAACACACCGGGAAACCCCGCCCTTTGCGCTACTGCTAGAGGCATACTACCCAATTTGTAGGTGGGTTACCACTGTTCGCCATTGGCCGCGGGGAAATCCTTGTCTGGGCCGATCCCTCCCTGCCAGCCGCAAGTGCAGGGCTTGCGCGGTGTTGAGCGGTGTTGGAAATTCGCTTGACTCAACGGGTCTGTTGCCGGGCCCACTCACGGAACTGTTGTAACCGCTCACAACCCTTCTTCCTCGAGGGCCTGGACGTTTTGCACAATCCGGGAGAGCTCGTTTTTCTCATCCACATTGATGCGGGTCGGGGATCCGCTGATGATGCGCTCGTAGCCCCGGAAGGAATCGCGGATTTGAATGCCCGCATTGGAGATCAGGTACTCGCGGATCCCTTTGTCGTGCCAGGATCCCCGCATTTTGAAGACGTTGAGGGCGCGGGCCATTTCTCCGCGGATCTCCACGTATTGCAGCAGGATGATCGTGTCGGTGATGGTGGAAATATGGGATTCGGTGATGGAATGGGATCCCATGAATTGGTCGGTGGTGTTGGTGAAAAAGCCGGTGATCTCCTCCTGCTTGGCCAGGCCAGTTACCCCGATTACAAACTGGCGGAAGGCATTTTGGCTCACTCCCCGCGCCAGGGCTGACAGGGAGTCGATGGCCATGCGGGAGGGCTTGAAGGCCATCATCTCGGTTTTGATCTTCTGCAGGTGGTCTTCCAGGCCGGCAGATTCTGGGTAGGCGCAGATGATCTTGAGGAGGCCCTGCCGCTCGAACTCTTCCAGGTCAATGCCCCAGGAGGAGGCGTTGCGGGACAGCTGCGCCCGCGACTCTTCGTAGGCAAAGAGAATGCAGCGTTCCCCATCCAGGCAGCCCCGCTCCAGGAATTTGCTCACCAGCGAGGTTTTGCCCGTGCCGGTGGCGCCGGTGGCCAAAATAATCGAGTCTTTGAAGAAGCCGCCGCCGCACATTTCGTCCAGCTTCTCGATGCCGGAGGAGACCCGCACGTTGGAGGAGCGCTGCGTCAGCTGCATGGCTCCCAAGGGGAAGATGTTGATCCCGTCGTTGGTGATGGTGAAGGGATATTCCCCCTTCATGTGGGTGGTGCCCCGCAGCTTCAAGATCTCGATGGTGCGCCGCCGTTTCTCTCCCTCCAGGATGTTGCGTAGGATCACCACGTTATCGGAGACGAATTCCTCTACGCCGTAGCGGGCGATGGGGCCGTACTCGTCGGTGCGCTCCGTGGTCATGACGGTGGTGACGTTGGCCTGCTTGAGGCGGGCCGTCAG
Source organism: Thermostichus sp. MS-CIW-41 (assembly GCF_054058915.1). Lineage (NCBI taxonomy): Bacteria > Bacillati > Cyanobacteriota > Cyanophyceae > Thermostichales > Thermostichaceae > Thermostichus > Thermostichus sp. MS-CIW-41. The sequence goes on along the minus strand of NZ_JBSSBO010000013.1, from coordinate 10,196 downwards.
GCGGAACAGCTCCCGCCGCACCACACCGGCAGGGTCGTATTGCTGAAAGATGGCTGTCACTGAGTCGATGGAGACCCGCTTGGCTTTGTATTTGCGAATGGCGTACTGGATGCGCTCGATGAGGGCCGACAAATCAAAGTTGCCGCTCACCTCATAGCCTTCGGGATCGGGGGAGGCATCCAGGATAAACAGTTGGCCCCTGTCGATGAGGGCCTGCAGATCCCAGCCAAAGCTGGAGGCATTGCGAATGATATCGGCGGGGGTTTCCTCAAAGGTGACGAAGATCCCCGGCTCTTGATACTTCACGATGCCGTTGTAAAGGAACTGCATGGCAAACAGGGTTTTGCCGGTGCCGGAGGTGCCGCTGACCAAGGTGGTGCGTCCCAGGGGTAGCCCACCGTGACTGATGTCTTCAAAGCCCTCAATGCCCGTCTGTTTTTTGGGGATCCCTCGCAGCTCTGAGAGATCCGCCCGGTGGTTGTCTGGGGTTGGTTCGGTGGAGTCCTCTGCGGTGTTATCTTGTGGCTTTTCTGGCTCAGAAGGCCCCAATGACTGGTTCATCCCACTCTCCTTGCTCCTGCAGCCTGTCTCAAGCCTCTTCGTCCAATTCTTCGTAGAGCAGATCCAGGCCGATGAGCACTTTCTCGCGGTTGGACAGATCGCCAATAATCTTCCGCACCGGTGGCGGCAGGATTTTGGCCAAGGTCGGCGTTGCCAAGATCTTATCTTCCTCTGCCAGTTGCGGATTTTTCAAGACATCGATCACCTTCAGGCTGTACACGCCGCGGAACTCCTTTTCCAAGATGTCTTGCAAGGTGCTGAGGGCACGCAGAGAATTGGGGGTGTTGCCCGCCACGTAGAGCTTGAGAACATAGGCTTTGCGAGTGGACATATCTAAGGATCCCTTGGAGCGGTTTTGGGAATGGAGCGGCGGTACATTTCGCTCAGGTGGGCCATCACATCGATCAGGGTAAGGCGGTAATCCAGCAGGATCTCTTCGCTGCGGCCTTCCAGCTTCAATTGTTTGGCAAAGTCTTCCATCAAGTTCATGTGCAGCTCCAGCAGTTGAGCAGCGCCGATATCGGCAAAAAAGGCCAAGGCCACCAGCTCGTCGATGCGGGCATTGACGGTCTCGGGAGATTGAAAATAGTCCAAGACGATTGCCTGGTAAAGGTTACGCAGCCGTCGCATGAGGGCTTGCTGCTCGTGGGGCGGGAGGCGACGGTAAAACAGCTCTGGGTCACGATGATAGTACACTCCGGCGTAGCCCAGCCGTTCCCGCAATTTCTCCGCCAGCCGCCGTTGTTGTTGGTTGCTGTAAGCCAGGTAGGGCTGATCGCTGGGATGCGCTGGGCCCTGCGGGAGGCCGCAGGTGGGAGACATCTGCAGAAACAAGGCGATGGCCCGATCCACCAGCAGCTCCAAGACGGAAGGGGATCCCGAAGCGGTACAGTCGGCCCGCACCTGCCCCTTCAGCTCCTGTGGCGAAATGGGACGGACGAGGGTGGCGTTGTGGTAGAAAAACTGCTCTCGCTTGAGCAATGCTTTCACCAAAGATGAGGTGGCAGGGATCTCTCCTTCCGTCTCCGGTGTTTCCTTTTGCAGGTGGGATTCTTCCAGCACAATCGCCAACACCGTCGGCAGCAGCAGTCCCCACGCGCAGAGCTGATTGCCCAGATCGTGCAGCTCTTGCAGCCGAGTGGGATCCACCAGGAGCACCAAGCAATCGACATGGCCGTCTTGTCTCCTGAGAGCCTCTAGGAAGGTAGCTTGATCCTGAAAACACTCGACAACAAAGCGTTCAGGGGGTAGCCAGTCCTCGCAAGCTAGGGGCTCTCCTGCTGGCGGCTCCCAATCCAGCAACAGGTTGATGCGCAGTGGATGGGTGTCAGGCAACAAGACAAAGGATGAAGATATATTTCCTATCTTAAATCTGACCGGGATCCGCGCTCACCGGCCAGAGGAAAAGAGCGGGAGAAAAACCTAAACTAGGGGTGAGTGAGCTGCTGCCGAGATCCCTATGGTGCCCCTGATCATCGACTGTGACCCTGGCCAAGACGATGCGGTGGCTCTGCTGCTGGCTATGGCGTCGCCAGAAGAGCTGCAATTGCTGGGCATTACCACGGTGGCTGGCAATGTCTCCTTGGACAAAACCAGCCGCAATGCTCGACAGATCTGTGAATTGGCCGGTCAGCCGCAGATGGGGGTGTATGCCGGCTGTCCCCGACCTCTCTTGCGCCCTCTGGAAACCGCCGAGCAGGTGCATGGCAAAACCGGGATCGACGGAGCGGATCTGCCGGAGCCCCAGATGCCTTTGGGATCCCAGCATGCAGTGCCCTATCTCATCGAGACGCTGATGGCTGCCCCTGAGCCGGTTACCTTGGCTTTGCTGGGCCCGATGACCAACTTGGCAGTGGCCCTGGTGCAGCAGCCTCGGATTGTGGAGCGCATCCAGCGGCTGGTGTTTATGGGGGGATCCGCCTTTGAGGGGAATGTTACCCCGGCAGCCGAGTTCAACATCCTCACCGATCCCCACGCCGCCCAGATCGTGCTCAGCGCCGGGATCCCGGAGGTGGTGATGCTGGGCTTGCACGTCACCCAACAGGTCCTCAGCACGCCGGAGCGGATTGAGCGCATCCGCGCCCTGGGCACCCGCGTTGGGCAGACGGTGGCCAATATGCTCACCTTTTACGGTAAGGTCGACGTAGAACGCTACGGGCTACCGGGAGGGCCATTGCACGACCCTTGTGTGATTGCCTATCTGTTACAGCCGCAGTTGTTCGAGCTCAAGCCCTGCTACGTCGAGGTGGAAACGGCTAGCCCCTTGAACCTGGGCCGGACGGTGGTGGATCGCTGGGGATCCAGTGGTCGCCTCGCCAATGTTCAGGTGGCTTTTGGGGTGGATGCCCAGGGGTTTTACCACCTGCTCACCGAGCGCCTGGGCCGTTACCGATAATTCTGATAGTTCTGATCCTTGAGGCCAGATCCGAAGGTGGAGAATCCCAGCGCCGTCCAACGTGCCAAGCTGGAGTGGGTGAACCTGCCCACCGCCGTCACCCTGCTGCGGCTGGCAGGGATCCCTTTTGTTTTGCTGGGCCTGAGCCTGCAGTCCCCCTGGGGAGAGAGATTGGCCCTCTGGGCTTTTTTGCTGGCGGCAGCAACCGATTGGCTGGATGGCCATTTGGCCCGCCGTTATGGCTTGGTAACCGATATGGGCAAGTTTTTGGATCCTCTGGTGGATAAGCTGCTGGTGTTGGCGCCGCTGCTGGGCCTGCTGGAACTGGGGCGGATCCCCGCTTGGGGCGTGTTTTTGCTGGTGGGGCGGGAGCTGGCCATCGCCGGCTGGCGGGTCAACCAAAGCCAAATCCGCGGTGCCAATTTCTGGGGCAAAGCCAAGACGGTAACCCAAATCCTGGCCATTGCTTTGCTGATTTTGGGGTGGCCGGGAGGGATCCCTTGTTTTTGGGTGGCGGTGGTTCTCACCCTGATCTCGGGCCTGACCTACCTGCACACCGATCATCCCCATCATGCGCAGTCACCCGGCAGGCCATAGCCCTTGTCAGATCCCCCCGCCCCTCGCCGACAGAGGAGCATGACTCTAGTCAATAATAAGCTCAACTATACTGAAAATAATGTATAATATGTTCAGTGCGGATTACTACCAGTTGATCTTTCTGTTTACTTTCGAGTCTGCCAACATGGTAGCCAAAGCAAAGCAGAAAATTGGTAGTAAGACGACACGGAAACTGCGCTTTGGGTATTCTACTCAAAGCTTTGCGGGATACCGCCATTCTGTTTGGACTCCGTCCCGCTAACGCGAATGGAAACAAACAGAATGCTATCGCTGCATAGTTGAACAGTGATGTTCAGCAGTGTTCAGCGTAAATGTATCAGACACCCCACCTGAGCAGCGCATCCTCGGCCTAGATCCAGGTCTGGGAACCATGGGTTTTGGTTGCATTCTGGCGGGATCTGCGGGGTTGAAACCTGTGGATTATGGGGTGATCAGCACCCCCAGCCAACACTCGATGCCGGAGCGGCTGCAAACGCTGCACGAGGATTTGAGCCAGTTGCTGCGCCAACTGCGCCCGCATCAGGTGGGGCTGGAAAAACTTTTTTTCTACAAAATGGGCAATACCATTGCCATCGCCCAAGCCCGTGGCGTGATCCTGCTCACCTTGGCCCAGCATCATCTGTTGCCGGTGGAGTTTACGCCCGCCCAAGTCAAGCAAAGTTTGACAGGCTACGGACGCGCCGACAAGCAGGCTGTACAAGCTGCCGTGGCCCGGGAACTCAACCTGCCCAGCTTGCCCCGCCCGGATGATGCCGCCGATGCCTTGGCGATTGCCATCACAGTCTGGCACCACCGCTTCTCTTGAGGGATCCCCTCCCTGTCAATCCCCTACCTTTAGCAGAGATAAATTAGCAGAGATAAAGATTGGCCAATAAAGATGGGCTAGACTCAGTACAGCAAGAAGCACAAGCCCTATGCCTTCTTCTTCCGTGGATGTTCGCGAGCTACCGCTGTTTCCCTTGCCGGAGGTGGTGCTGTTTCCGGGCCGACCTCTGCCGCTGCACATTTTCGAGTACCGCTACCGCATGATGATCAACACCATTCTGGAGACGGATCGCCGCTTTGGGGTGCTGATGTTCAATCCCCAGACGGGATCCCCAGTGCGGGTGGGCTGTTGTGCTGAGGTGTTGCAGGTGCAGCGATTGCCGGATGACCGCATGGACATTTTGACCTTGGGGCAGCAGCGCTTCCGCGTCTTGGATTACGTGCGGGAAAAACCCTTCCGGGTGGGGCTGGTGGAATGGATTGAGGATGAGCCGACCACCCCTTCCGATGACCTGCAGAGCTGGGTGCGCCAGGTTACCACTCTCCTTCAAGATGTGGTGCGTCTCTCGGGCAAGCTAATGGAGCGGGATGCACAGTTGCCGGAGCAGCTCCCCACCACCCCCATAGAACTGTCCTACTGGGTGGCTAGCCACTTCCATGGGGCCCCCCAAGAGCAGCAAGCTCTGCTGGAAATGGTCAGTACCGAAAGGCGGCTGCGCCGGGAAGCCGAAATTCTCGAGTCCACCCGCAAGCACTTGGCCGCCCGCACGGCCCTCAAGGATCTGTTCACGGAAATTTCCTGAGGTTCCTGTCAGTTGGTCAGGTCTGCTCCCATCTGTTCTGGTGGCTCTTGTGGACCTTTCCAGAGAGTGCCCTTTGCCTTGCTCGACCAGGCAGAGCAGAATGCTTCCCCCGGAAAGGTTGGGTATTTCTTGAGGATCCCTTCCCCGTTTTTCATGGCCTACGCTCGCCGCTACTTGCGCTTTCCCTCTCAGATCTTGGGCCGGGAAATGGAGATGCTCCACTTTGGGCATCACGGCTACCCGCTGATCTGTCTGCCCACCAGCAACGGGCGTTTTTTTGACGTGGAAGATCGCGGCATTATTGCCAGCCTCAGCCATCATCTGGAACAGGGCTATTTGCAGGCTTTTTGCGTGGAAACCCTGGATTGGGAGACCTTTTTCAACCGCGAGCTGGACTTGCCCCAACGTCGGGATCGTTGGCTGTTGTTGGAGCAGCACTGGGTAGAAGAGCTGATCCCCTACGCCAAGGCCGAGGCGCAAAATGAGTTTCTGGTGGTGGCTGGGTTTTCCCTGGGAGCTACCCATGCTGTCAACCTCACCTGTCGGCATCCCGGCTTGGTGCGCCGTTGCTTGGCCCTGGGGGGGCCCTACGATGTGGCCGCTCTCGGCTCCATCACCGGCTGGGATCCCCAACGGGCAGAGCAGGAGCTGTATTTCATCAACCCGCTGGCCTATATGTCCAACATGAGCCGGCAACTCTGGGATCACTTGGGCGGGCGCAACACCGAGCTGAAGCTGCTCACCGCTCGCCACGACCACTGCCTCAGCGACAATCTGCGCCTGGCAGAAGTGCTTAGCCGCAACAACATCCCCCATCAACTGGAGGTATGGGAGGGGAATCACGATTGGCCCACTTGGCAAGCGCAAATCCGCGCCTTCGCGTAGGATCCCTTGCAGGGAATAGCTTTTGACGAGAGAGCTTTGATGATTGAAGACTATTGGGTTGGCAGCCTGCACTTCAGCGAGCCTTTCGGGGACGATACTCTGGCTCGCCTCAACGCACTTCCCCCTGTTCAAGCTCGCAACGGCCAAACTTACAAGATCCGGGCCGAACATGTCACCATTCATGAGGTGAACCTGGATTACCGCACCAAGTATCGCTTGATCCTGGATCGCTTCAGCTACCTTTACCCCCAAGCCATCGGCCTATTCATGGGCTTTGCCTTTCGGGGGGTTTACCTCATCAACAACCCCTTTAGCTTTTATTACTACCTGCGCAACAAAGATGCTGCCTACATGGTGGTCAAAGAGCTGGGGATCTCCATCCCCAAAACTTACATTCTGCCCCCTAAAGAAGCCCCCGCATTGAAAGCAGAAGATTTTAAGTATCACAAGTTTTTCGATTGGCAGGGGATGGCGGAAGATCTGGGCTGGCCAATTGTGATTAAGCCGGCGGAGGGGCGAGAGGCCATTGGAGTAGAAATAGCCCACAACATGGAGCAGCTCCTCTATTTTTACGACCGCTCTGGATCTCAGGTGATGATGATCCAAGAGAAGGTCAAAACCCCTTACCCTTGGCAGATTCGCGCCCTCTGCATTGGCCGAAAAATCATCCCGATTAAGTACATCTTTCGTAAATTCGATGCTAGCGAGTATCTGTTCGATCCAGAATTTCTCACGCCGGAAATGGGCCAGAAAGTCATCAATACCTGTCGGATTATCAATCGAGTTTTGGGCTATGAAATGAACTCGGTGGAGCTATTTATCGACGAGCAGGGAGAGCTCCAGGCCATCGACTTTAACAATCCGGTGCCCGATGGGCGGCTCAAGGCTTTGGGAGAGATCTTCTACAACGATTACCAGCAGGCCCTTTGCGATTTGGTCTTGGACATCGTGCGGGAACAGCGTCCTTTCGACTTCCTGCCCCCAGATATCAACCGCTTTGCCCACATTGCCCGACGGGCCGATCTCACCCGCGAGCAGAAGTTTCAGATGGCTCTGGATTTGGCCAACCGTTACTACGAGCCCAGGGATCCCGATTAAAATCAAACCAGAACCCAAAAGTGTGGTTTTCCGCCGGAGAAGTTGTGGACGGGCAAAGGAGCAGCAGCGTGGTTTCCGACCCCGTTTCAGGGTGGTACGTGATCAAGCAGGCGCAGGGATCCTGCTAGGTGCTGCATTTGGCGGCGTTGAGTCGGCAGAAGCATTGGGGGCCTTTTCCCGGCCAAGCTGAGGCAATTGCACGGCGGGTTGGTCTGATCCGAGCAGGCAAATGTCAACCGGGTTGAAATGGCGCTGGTGCCACGATATTCGCGAGATCCCAGCAGGGGCCTGGCACGCCTTGCAAACGGAGCGCACCTCTCCTTTTTTGGAATACGAATGGTTGCACAGCCTAGAGAGCTCAGGTTGTGCCAGCCGCAGGACAGGGTGGCTGCCCTGTCACCTGTTGGTGGAGGCAGACGGCCAGTTGATTGCTGCTGCCCCCTTGTATTTGAAAAGCCACAGTCAAGGGGAGTTTGTCTTTGACCAAGAATGGGCTGCAGTTGCCGGCCAATTGGGGGAACGCTACTACCCGAAGTTAATCGGCATGGCCCCCTTCACCCCGGCCACGGGCTATCGCATCCTCGTCCATCCCGAGTATTCGGAAGCAGAGGTGTGGTCGTTGATGCTGGCAGCCATTGACCGGTTTTGCCAAGAGAAGGATATTTCGGTGTTTAGCTTGCTTTATGTAGATCTGGACTGGCGGACTCAATTGGAGTCGGATGGATTTACGCCCCGGATCACCCACAACTACCAGTGGCACAACCCCGGCTACCGCTCTTACGAAGACTTTTTGAGCCAGTTCAATGCCAACCAGCGGCGCAACATCAAGCGAGAGCGGGCTGCAATGGAAAAAAGCGGCCTAGAACTCAAGATTTACACAGGAGAGGAGATCACGCCCCGCCTGTTGTCTCTCATGTACGACTTTTACAGCAACACCTGCGCCCAATTTTGGAACTGGAGCAAATATCTCAATCGCCGCTTTTTCGAGTCTCTCTATCCCAACTATCGGGAGCGAGTTGTGCTGGTGGCCGGGGAACGGAATGCAGAAATTGTGGGGATGTCTTTTTGTATTCGTAAGGGAGATCGCCTGTTCGGGCGCTACTGGGGTTGTCGGGAGGAGGTGAAGTTTTTGCACTTTAACGTTTGCTACTACGAGCCCATTGCCCTCGCCATCCGAGAAGGGATCCGCAACTTTGATCCCGGCGCAGGGGGATCCCATAAGATTCGACGGGGATTTCCGGCCACGCCTGTGTACAGCTACCACCGCTTCTATAGCCGAAGGCTGCAACAGGTTTTGGTGCCCTACCTGAACCGGGTTAACCCTCTCATGTTGGCCGAGCTGGAGAACGTGAATCAAAACGAGGTTCCTTTTCGAGAAGATGTTTTGCCTTCTCTATCTGCTTTGACCAAGGAGTGAACCACTTCATTGGATGGGGTTTTCAATCCCGTAAGCAGTTGGCGGCTGACATGCTTTTTGCCTTGCTACAGCTTTTTCCGGCAATGCTGACTCCAGCCAACACGACCTGACCTATGGTTATAGTTATTTCGAATTTCGGCGAAACAGCCTAATGGAACATCCGATCCCTTCCGGCCTTCCTGATCCCGTCAAACCTGGGGATCTTTTGATGTTGGAGATCACGGCCCTGACCCCCCAGGGAGATGGCATTGCCCACACGGTAGGACTTGGACAAGGGCGAGTGGTGTTTGTGTCCCAGGCGGTGCCCGGGGATCAGGTGGTGGCCCAAATAACCGAGATCAAGCGCAACTACTTGGTCGGGCGAATTCGGTCGCTGATTTCTCCCTCTCCCCAACGGGTGCGACCAGCCTGCATTGTGGCGGACAAATGTGGTGGCTGCCAATGGCAACATGTCAGCTATGCCCAGCAATTGGCCACCAAGCAGCAAATCCTCAGGGATGCACTGGAGCGGATTGGCGGTCTGACTCTGCCGCAGCCTGTCCCTATTTTGGGATCCCAGCAGCCGCTGCGCTATCGCAACAAGGTCACCTACCCCATAACCAAACCGGAGGGCCAGCCATTGCGCATGGGCTACTACCAACGGGGCAGCCACCGCTTGGTGAACCTCAACCAATGCCCCGTGCAAGACGAGCGGCTGGATGTGTTCCTGAGGGAAATCAAGCGGGATCTCCAAGAAACGGGCTGGAGTGTCTACGACGAAAGTCGTCACCAAGGTCATCTCCGCCACTTGGGTTTGCGCATCGGTCGCCGTACCCGCGAGGTGCTCCTGACCTTGGTCAGTTGCAGTCGTCGCCTGCCCCATCTGGAAAGCTGGGCCGAACGCTGGATGCAGCGCTACCCTGACCTGGTGGGGGTCTGTCTCAATCTCAACTCGGCCCGCACCAATGCCATCTTCGGCCCGGAGACTGAGGTGATTGCCGGTCGGGGGTCTTTGCGGGAGGAATTTGCCGGTTTTTCCCTCTGGATCGACAGCACCTCTTTCTTCCAGGTCAACACAGAGCAAGCAGAAGCCTTTTTTACCTGGATAGCCGACCAACTGAACCTGCGGGGAGAGGAAACCATCCTGGATGCCTACTGTGGCATCGGCACCTTAACCTTGCTGCTGGCGCAACGGGCGAAACGGGCGATGGGGGTGGAAGCTTTGCCGGAAGCGGTGGCCCAAGCCCGCTACAATGCCCAGTTCAACGGTATCGCCTCAGCCCAATTTTTCCAGGGCACGGTGGAACAGGTTTTGCCGACCCTGCCCCCTGCCGACATTGTGGTGCTGGATCCGCCGCGGCGCGGCTGCGACCGCCAAGTGCTCGAGACCCTAAAGCTGCGACGACCACCACGCATCGTCTACATTAGCTGTCACCCTGCCACTTTGGCGCGAGACTTGCAGATCCTACTGGCAGAGGGATCCTATTGCCTTACCCAATGGCGGGCGGCTGACTTCTTTCCCCAAACCGGGCATGTGGAGGGGGTGGCCTTTTTGGAGCGAGTTTGAAGAGTACGCACCCTGACCAAAAGGCGCGGCAAGCCCCGTCCTTCAGGGCAGGGAAGGATAGCGCCGACCGTAGCCGACGCCCTTTAAAAACGCAGTGCCGGCCATGTG
>NZ_JBSSBO010000012.1:0-69574 GCF_054058915.1 Thermostichus sp. MS-CIW-41 | reverse complement strand
GCGGGATACCGCCATTCTGGTTGGAAACAAACAGAATGCTATCGCTGCATAGTTGAACAGTGATGTTCAGCAGTGTTCAGCGTAAATGTATCAGTATGTCAGGGTTTCAGAATACAAGAATTCGGTTACCGAAAAACTGGGTTTGAAGCCCCGCCCTTTAAAGCGGCTTTGTGCTACGCTGCCTGCAGTGCCAGGGTAGTCAGCCGCTCTCGCCCACAGCAGCACAGGGCGCATTGTTCGCGTAAACGGGCTGTAGGCCCTAAACCCGACAGCCTGACGGTTGGATCCGACCTCAGTGGGTTTTGTGGTTGTTGTTTACAACGGCACCTAAAGGCACTCGGGAACCACCCTGTGTGCTGGCGAGTACGTAGCGCTGGGGAGCTGCGTGGCAGCAACGTTGAGGTCGAGGATGATCCCACGCTGCTCATTTTGCACCCTGTGCATCGGAAAGAGCTATAAAGCCAAGCAGGGGCTAGATGGATTCTTGCGGCACTTCTGAGCCTTTTTCAGGTTGAGCAACACTGGGCCGGTTCTGGCGAGTTGCTTGTACAATCGCCACCGTAAGCAAATGGGAGAGCAGACCCACAGGCCCAGCAAACAAGCACAAAATCAGGGAATGGGTTGTCCATACTCGCTTATCCCACCCTTCCAAGAAGATCCAGCGGCCCACAAACAAATCCATGACGATGTAGTGGACCCATCCCGTCGCCATAACAGAGGGTTGACTGAATAGGCCAGTTAAGCTGGTCAGAGACAGTTGAGGGTTGGAAAATTCCTTGAGAACATCCGCGTTGAACCCGGTGACCAAAAGATACAAATAAACCGCCGCCAAAATAGCGATGGGCAAAAGCGATTCCATCACCTTGCGGGTTACCTTCCAACCCGGCAACAGAATCATCATTGCCCAAAAGGGCAGAGCAAACCAGTTGGCCCCGTTAAAGATCATCTCCAGCATGCTTGGAACCCCCAACGCTACCTGTCCATTATCGGCCTAATGCCCCCTGGGGATCCCTGCAGTGGTGGGTAGGAATGGATAGGAGCTATTCCTGACTTGCCCTGAAGTTTTTTCTGAAGCTAAAGGGATCCCGGCCTCTATTCCGGTTGGCGGAGCCTAGCAGTCGCAATGGAGCTGACCGCACGGCCACTGTCGGTGGTGGCAACAATGCAGGAAATCCGGGATCCAGTGTCGGTCATGGCCCAGAAGCTGCTGATGCTTTTGGCGGTAGAGGTGGGTTGAGCCGGGCCGATGGGGGATTCTACTGCCACAGAGTCTGGGGATTTCTCCTGAGAAGGGAGCAACACCACAGGTTCCTCACCCCGTTGAGCTGCTGCAACTTTTGGGGCGGGATGTTCTGGTGTGGGCTCAGGGGCTTCTTCTTTGCGGGCGGCCTCTGCAGCAGGGACATTCCGGGGAGAGGGCTGCTGAACCAGCCTCTTGTCAAGGGGTGGTCGTGGCGCGGCAGCGGGGGGTGCAGGGGGGGCTTGGCCGGCGATCTTTCCCCATAAGGCTTTGAGGAGTTGCCACATGGCTGGGTTGGCTACTGAGGGAGAGAGCAGTGAGGAATGGTGTTATCCTGCCATGCTCTGGCCTGAGAATCCATCCCCTCTGCCAGTCTTGATAGAGCAAAGTCATAACGAGTATGATTAAGTAGCTTGCTTAGGGAGAAAGTTCAACATGGCGCAGATTCGCGAGATTCCCCTTGCCCAAATTCGCCGCCCTTTGCCGCGGCAAACGGATCCGGATAAGGTGCAGGCGCTGATGGCTTCCATTGAAGCAGTCGGCCTACAGGAGCCCATTGAGGTTTTGGAAGTGGAAGGGGAGTATTATGGGTTCTCCGGCTGCCATCGCTACGAGGCATTTGTCCGCTTGGGCAAGGAGCGGATCCCCTGCCGGGTGCGAAAAGCGCCACGTGCTGTTTTGAGGCTACACCTGGCCTGAAAGGGATCCCTTCTGGCCCGGCTCCTCTTGGGCGGTGTAGCCCCGTTCGTAGGCAAAACGCACCAGTTGCGAGCGATTTTCCAAAGAAAGCTTGCTGAGGATGTTGGTCAGGTGAGTTTGCACAGTGCGCGGGCTGATGAACAGCTTCTCGCCGATTTGCTTGTTGGTGAAGCCGCGAATGACTTCCCGAAAGACCCGCTCTTCGGCAGGGGTCAGGGGCAATTCGGGTGGAGTGGGTCGGGGGGCCGCTTCCGGTTTTGGCTGGGACTGCTGTTGGATCAGCCGCAGAATTTCCGATTGGGTGCGGCGGGAGCGTTCAATCTGGGCCTCGATTTTGGCCACCAGTTCCAGGGGTTCAAAGGGCTTGATGATGTAGTCATCCGCCCCCCGCTCATAGCCCTGAACCCGGTCATCGATCTCTCCCCGCGAAGAGAGAAAAATGAAGGGGACGAGCTCGCCGCCGCGCTGTTGGCGCAGCTGTCGGCAAAACTCGAAGCCGTCCATTTCCGGCATCACCACATCTGAAACCACCACATCCGGCTGCTCTTGGGCAAACAGACGCAACCCTTCTACACCCGAAGCGCCTGTAGAAACCCGATAGCCATGCTGAGTCAGGTGGCGGCTCAGCACCTTCAGGGAGAGGGGATCGTCATCTACGACCAGTACACGCTTCATGAGAACCCGAGGAGGCTGTTAGGGAAAAGGGTAAAGCGCTATTCACCTGTTATCTGTCGCTATTTTAGGGAGACGGACAGGATTCGTCATTTGGCTGGGGTGCCTTGACCCATAATAGTGGTTTCAAGGGTGGCCTGGTTGAAAGCTGAAGACTACGGTAGCTGTGAAATGAGGGACTGAACCTGGCCCTCTAAGCTCCCATTCCTGAGTACTGTTGCAAGCCTTTGCGCCACAACCAGCGGTTAGCCAGCCAGAGCAGGCCCGTCCAGGCCAGGCCCATGCCAAAGCCGCCCAGAATATCCACCGGGATCCCTGCCCAGAGGCTGGCGGGAAAGTGCACCAGGTAGGGGAAGGGTGTCCAGGCCAAGAGCTGGCGCACGGGGGGTGGGAACACCTCCAGAGGAGCAATCACCCCCGAGAAAAACAAGTACACCAAAAAATGGAATTGCTCCAAGGCCGTCACCCGTTCCACCCAAAAGGCCAGCAGCGCCAGGGTGTACTGCATGAGAAAGCGCAGGGCAAAAGCCAGGAGAATGGCCAGGGATCCCAGCCCCGCCTGGGCCCAAGAGGGGATCCAAAAGGCAGGGGGGTAGAGGACGAAGAAAAGGGCGATTAAAACCAGGGTAAAGGGGAGACGGGCCAAGCGCTCCATCAGGTGGCTGGCCACATGGTGCCAAGCGGGATCCAGAGGCTGCAACAGGCGAGGAGATAATTTGCCTTCGACCACCTCTCGCTCAAAGTCCCAGATGACCCAGACGATGGTGAACTGGCGCACCAGGAACACCGCCAGAAAGTAGCGGATGAACTCCAGAGCAGACAGCGAGAAGTCTCCTGAGCGGGCTGCCTCGCTCCACACCCCCATCATGATCAGGGGCAGGGATCCGGCCAACACCCACAGGATCAGCTCGGCCCGGTACTCCAGCATGTAGGCGTAGTAGGCGGAGAAGAGGGCACCCAACTTGCGAAAGAAGGCGTTCATGGAGATTCCGGTTGCGCAAGCGCTGCGGAGCAATACGAGACTGGCGGACGCAAAGTGGGCAACAAGCTGGCCAGGCTGACCACCGCTCCCACCACAACAATTGAAGGCGGTGCTACGGGCGAGGGCTGCCCAGCCAGAGTCTGCAGGCGGAGCAGATGAATCTCTTGCTCAGGGGTGGTGCCCCAGCGGATCAGGGCAACCGGGGTATCGGGAGCTTTCCCTCCGGCCAACAATTCAGCGGCAATGTGGCTGAGGTTGTGCATGCCCATGTAGATCACCAGGGTTTCCACCGCCCCGGCCAAAGCCCGCCAATTGACCTGAGGGCGGTATTTCCCTGCCGCCTCATGTCCGGTAACAAAAGCAACTGAGGAGCTGAGGTCGCGATGGGTGAGAGGGATCCCGGCATAGGCGCTGGCGGCAATGCCCGCCGTAATTCCCGGCACCACCTCCACCGGGATCCCGGCCTGCACCAGAGCCAACATCTCCTCGCCGCCTCGCCCAAAGATGAAGGGATCCCCCCCTTTGAGCCGCACCACCACGGCTGCCGTCCGAGCTTTCTCCATCAGCAAGGCTGTGATCTGCTCCTGGGGCAAGGTGTGAGCGCCGCAGTGTTTGCCAGCATAGATCCGTTCTGCCGTCGGCGGGATCAGCTCCAGGATGGAGGATCCCACCAGAGCATCGTAGATGACCACATCCGCGTGGGCGAGTAGCGCCTTTCCCTTCACCGTCAGCAGCCCTGGATCCCCAGGCCCTGCCCCCACCAAATACACTTTGCCCATCTCAAGTCCTGGTCGCGTCATTGCTGTTGGAAATATCCATTTTGAGGGAACGGGAAAGATTCGGCTATTCCAGCGCCGGGCTAAAAGCCTGGAGTGTCTCCACAATGGCCTGCATCAGTTGAGGATCCCGCCAGAGGGGCGGCTCCACCTGGATTTGGAGCAGAGGCCATTCCCGCTGTAATCGCTGAGCCTGTTCTTGTAGGGTGCGCAGCAGACCGCCTGGAAAGAGAAAAAACGGCAGCACCCGCAGGCGGTATTGGCTGAGGCGCAAGCAATGGATCACAGCCGCCTCCAAAGTGGGGGACTGGGCAGCAAAAGCCACATGCAAGGGGATCTCGGGCAAGCGCCGTTGCACAGTTTGGATCCCTGCTTGGAGCTGGGCGGCAAACCCCGGCAGACGGCTGCCATGGCCGAGCACAATCCAGGCATCTGCCCGTTCGCCGGATTGCCTGAGCGTTGCAGAGCAAGAGGGCTGTGGAGCCAGAATGCGAGCCACCAACAGATCCAGGAGGGCCGGGTGCTGGCCAATGGGAGGCGTTAACCGGATGGGCAGGCGCGGCCAGCGAGCTTGAACCTGCTTCACCGCAGCCGGTAAATCCTCTTCCACATGGGATCCCTCGCCCATAAACAGCGACAGCAGCACCACTTGATCGGGAGATCGGCCTGCGCCCAGCCAAGCTGCCAGCCGTCCTTGAATCTGTTCGGCCAGGGTGAGAGGCTGACCTTCCAACTGGGCCAGCTCCACCGGCTGAGGGGCCAGCTGCTGCTGCACCCGGGCCAACAAATCTGCCAAAGCCTGCTGATAATCGGGATCCCGGCTGCCGTGACAGACCAAAAACACCAGGGGATTGGAGGACATGGCAGAGGTTAGGGATCCCAGCGGAACGGCTCTATTTTGCCACTTTAGGGGATCCCGCCAACTTCTCGCGTAGGATCTGCGCGTATGATTTGAAGAGTACACACCCTCTTTCCCAGCTTCGTCAGCCCTTTCCCAGGTTTTCATGTCATTTGAGAATCGTTCCACCGCCCCTGAACTCTTAATCCATGTCTTGCGGGAGGGGTTGACCGAATCTATCCATCATTGCCAAGCTGTCGTGGCCGATAGCCGCGGGCGTTCTCTGGCCATGGCCGGCAACAGCACCACCCCCGTCTTTGCCCGTTCTGCCCTCAAGCCTTTCCAAGCGCTGGCCATGCTCTCCACCGGCATCCGCGAGCGCTACCGCCTCACTGAGAAAGATATTGCCATCATGTGCGGATCCCATCAGGGCACCACGGCTCATGCGCGGCAGGTGTTCAGTATACTGTGGCGGGCCGATCTGTCTCCCGATTTGCTGGTCTGCCCCACCCCACCCGGCAAGCCCAGCCCCCTGTGCCACAACTGCTCCGGCAAACATGCTGGCATGCTCGTGGCCAGCCGCGCCCAAAACTGGACCTTGTCAGACTACGCCCAGCGGCAGCATCCGGTGCAAGCCCTGGTGCGGGCCAAGTTGGCGGATTTGCTGCAAATGCCCTCGGAGGAGTTTTTGTTTGCGCGGGATGACTGTGGGGTGCCCACCTACCAACTGCAACTGAATCACCTGGCCTCCCTATTCGCCCAACTGACTGCTGGCGAGCGGCCCGACTTGGAATCGGTAGCACGGGCCATGACCCATCACCCGGAGATGGTGGCTGGACAAGGGTGTTTCGACACGGAATTGATGCGGGCCACTCAAGGGGATCTGGTGAGCAAATCGGGTGCTGAAGGGATCCAGTGCATTGGCCGGGTGGGGGAAGGCATGGGCCTGGCCATCAAGGTTCAGGATGGAGCCGCCCGGGCCAAGTATGCCCTGGCTTTGCACCTGCTGCAGCGCATGGGCTGGATCCAGCCTGCCGCCGCCGAGATGCTGGGGGAGCGCTTCCTTCGCGTCGGCCCCTACACCCGCCTCGAGGTAGAAGGGGAGCTGCGCATGCCTTGAAGAGCCGGAGGTGGGAAGGCCTTGCACCCAAACTCTTGGTGATGCTAGTTTTATCGAAGAAAAGGCCCAAAAACTAATGATTGAAGCCCTCTTCAAGACTCTTGACGACGAGCTAGGCAAGCTATTTGCCCTGACTAAGAAAGCAAAGGAGACCGCAGGGAAAGCCCAAGTCGCTTGTAAAGGAGGGCAAGTTCCAGCCCTGAGCCGCCAGCTACAAGGCTGTAGCTCTGTCCTCAGCGAGGCTCTTTCCCAGGTGGAGACGGTAAGACAAGCCCTTGAACAAACCCAGCAGGTTTTGGAGAGAACTTCTCTTGAAGAACTTGCTAGCGAGGTAGGAGAACGAGTCGGCCAGCCTTGGCTGCCTACGGAAAGCCCCCATGTCTTTGTAGCTTTCCCCGCCTTAGTGCGCTTTTCCAGGGAGGGAGTGCGCATAGATCGCAAGCTTCTACGCTCTCAACGGCCCAGTGCCATTGCAGAGAAGATTCTCCGAGCAAGAATGACCAAAGGGAAAGAAACTAATCCAGAGGTAGTTCTTGAACGCATCTGGAAAGCGGCAAAAATTGCAGCGGGTTACTTGAGAAAGTCAAGCGCAGAGCTGCCTCGTTCTCTTCAAGTACCTGCTCGCGATGTCTTCGAGGTGCTCCACCTCAACAACCCAGACTACACCGAAGTGGAGTTTACGCGGCATCTTTACCTCTTGGATCGAAATGGCACCAACCATGTGGAGGGCTACCGCTTGATCTTCTCCGCGTCTACAGGCACGCGCTCGGGTCGCTACTACCGCATTCGAGACGAAGCTGGGGTGGAGCACGCCTACTATCTTTTGGAGTTTGAGAAGCTATGAGCGAAGAGGGCCAGGGTCGGCTAGAGCCTGATTTGTGGCTGCGCTGTCTGGAAGAAGACTACTTGCGTTCTTTTATCCCTGAAGGTGGTGCCACTGTCAAGCTGGCCGTTGTTCCGAAAGATTCCTACTCTTGGGTGCGGAAAGCGCTGCTGGAAAAGCTTAACCAGTATTCCTTTCATATTTTTGATTTGACAGAGGAGTGCTTAAAGCTGCATTCAGTCGAACAGCTTTGGTTTGCCCTTGCTCAGAGAGTAGATTGGGAGACTTTTGTCAAAGATCTGCGCTTCAACATTCTCCAAAAAATTGGATACCCTCCCAGGCTAGATCTGCAGGACTGCACTTTAGAGCAGTTGGCCGAATTCTATCAGATTGAAGCCCGTGAGATCAAACTAGAGTTTCAGCGGGAAATTAAGAGAGGTATTTTTCTGGATTACTCACTAGCCCTTGACTTTCGCAAAGCCATAGTCCGACTTGTCTACGAACCCCTTCAAAGCCCAGGCACTCTGGAAGGTCTATGCTCTGCAATTCAAGAGTGGCTTAAAGGTACGCTGAGCTCTATCAGCCGGGTGCGTGAAGCGGCTATTTTTCGAAAGATTGACAGGACAAATGCTCGAGAGATTCTACTTTCTTTCTTAAGACTATTTACACGACGATCCGGCTTAGTAGCAGTCCTTGTCAGCTTGCTTCACTACTACGAGCGGACCCCCAGTGGACGCCCTAACTTTACCAGTCGACAAATCCTTGAGCTCTACGAGACTTTGCGTGAGTTTATCGATGCGGAGAGTGAACTAGAAAAAACTGTGTTAATTTTCTTAGCTCCTCCAGAGTTTATTGAATCTGAGCGTCTGTCTTATCATAGATATCGAGCTTTGCAAACTCGAATTGAGAATGAGGTTTCTTCTCTTCAAAAGCCTAATCCATGCACAGCTATGGTGCAGCTTCTATGAATGTAGCGATTGCAGCTAGGCGGGCCATTGAAGCCCTACGAAATGGCGTTCCTAACCGGTTCGCAGTTGCAGAACTTGGCTCTTGGCAGTATCAGATTGAGGAGCGTTTTCAAGAGCTGTGCAAGGGTGCTAGTTCAGGCCCTGCAGGAATGCTGATAAAGGGGGATTTTGGGACAGGCAAGTCCCATCTTCTACTAACCCTGCAGGAGCGAGCAAGGAAGAATAATTTTGCCACCTCCCTAGTTGTCGTCTCCAAAGAGTTGCCCCTCGGTAACCCCAATCGCCTGATTCCCCGCCTCCTTGCCCAGGTCGAGCTCCCTGACATGGTTGAGCGTGGGATCCAAGGCATGGCAGCCCGGCTACAGTACTCCTCGCCTTCTTTCCAGAAGTTCCAGCTTTGGGTTAACCAGTGGCAGTTTGGGTCAGGCTGGTGGCCGGCCACCTTGGCTCTGTACCAAAGGTTAGGAGGCGATGACGAGAAGCTAGACGCCATTGTCCGCTTTTGGGCTGGTGAGCCCACTCTGAAGTCCTCAGAGGTAAGGCGAAGCCTACGGGATCACGGCTTGGCAGGTGCTTATCCCATTGGCAAGCTACCCCCTGCAGAAAGCCTACACTGGCAGCGCCTGGCCTTCTGTGCCCAGCTATGTCGGGCCATAGGGTTTGGGGGCTTGGTGGTTTTGGTGGATGAGATTGAGCTTATTGCCCAGTACAGTCTTCTTCAGCGGGTCAAGTCGTACCGCGTTCTTGGGCACTTGTTTGGTACAACAACCCTGCCTGAAGAAATAAAGAAAGCTCCGCTGGTTTTCGTAGGAGCAGTAACCCGCGATTTCGAGAGGGTCATTCTACAAGAAAAAGGAGATTGGGAGAAAGCACCTAAGATAGCTCTCCAGAAGCATATGTCTGAGGAAGTCGTAAAGGCCGGCATGGAGGCTATTAGCCAAGCTACCCCTCTCTGTTCCTGCTTAGAAGCCCGCGAGGCCATTCAATCCATGTGGCATAGGGTAGCGGATCTCTACCAGAAAGCTTATCCCGATTGGGTACGCCCATCGCTGCCACAGCTTCCTGAGCTCTACAGCACAACCACTGTGCGGTCAATTATTCGCCGCTGGATTACGGAGTGGGATGTGCGTCGGTATTACAGCCCCGATACAGAAATTGTGATTGTAGAAGATGAGGCGATCAAGTCTACCCCAACTGAGGAGCTTCCAGAGTTGGAAGAGGACGAAGAATAAGCCCAGTCAATCCCTAACTAGCTTTGAGAGGCCTCAGCGCTGGAAGGGGTTTTGATAAGGATTGGGGTTGGAGCTCTGGCCTTTGTTGCGGTACTTGGGGTTGATGGTTAGAGTGCCGGATCCCAAACCCCGCTGCGCCAAGAACTCCAGGTTGCGGCGGCGCATGGTGGTGTCGTAGTCGTTCTTGACGCGATCTTCGAGGATGGCCACCTGCTGCAGCGCGCTCAGCAAGATAGCAGCAGCTTGCTCGGAGGTGTAGCCATTCTGGGAGGCATAGCGCACGGCAAACTCGTCGGCTGCTACCTGGGCCTTCTGGCCCTTCTCCGCTTTGCGCAACAGAAACACCGCTGACGCGGCCAAGCCTGCTGCTAAGCCAACGCCGAGGTTATCTCCCATCTGCAGCTCTACCAAAATGCCCATGCTGCCGGCCCCGATCAAGGCGGGATACAGCAACAACGCCGACCAGTTATCCCCCAAAGCCAGCTCTGTGGCCATCACCGCTTCTCGCAAGAAGTAGATCTTCTGCTGGTCAGGGCTCAGCTTCTGCCAACGGCTGAGGTCAATGGCAAAGCGAGAGTACTTTTGCCAGGGGAAGCGCCACAACGGCTGCACAACCCGAGACTGGTCAGGGGTGCCGATCTCGATCTGCACTTCAGGGCGGATCTCCACTGGGAGAAACTGGATCAGGCGGTCAAAGTCGGAAATGGTATACATGCTGGCACAGTGCGGCTAAGGGAGCGCCTGGAGAGGATTACCCATAGTAAAAGATTCTAGCCTTCCTTGCAGGCCAGCTCCAAGCAAGCTTTTTGCAATAGGGCTGGCGGCAGAGGGACAAGCCTGAGCCTAGATGGAAAGGGGGTATGCCGCGTAACATACTCCCGACCCTGTAGCTAGCTTCCCGCAGGGTTGCTACGCATACAGCGCGGGGCTTCTCGGCGGTTTAGCTAAACCTGAGGTGAGCAATCTATTTGGCGGATTGCCCAAGGGACTGAATTTATCATCCCAGTCAAACCCTTGAGGACCAAGACAGCCGTTATCTTAGTTTGAAGAGGGATCCCTGCTGGGGTGTTTGAGATTGGTCAAATCGTTGAGGCGGCGCAGGATCCCCCATCCCTGTAGGGCCTCCAGCAGGGCTTCCCGCACAACCGCTACCGTCTCTTGGTCGAGGGCCAACCGCAGATAATCCACCGCCAGCCGGGTTTGCTCGGGATCCAAGTGAGACATTAAACTCTGCAAGCGGCGAACGCCCGCCAGCCGTCGGAAGGGATCGGGAGAAGCAATGTCGCTGAGGTCGCGCTCCAATTGAGACCGTTGCCGCTCTTGTCGGCCCCTGAGCCACTCCCCAAACAGCAGCGACAACAAGGCTAGAGTGGCCAATCCCTGTAGAATGGCACCGGTGGCCAGCCAGCGTTGGGTGGATTCTGCCCAGATGGAGATGAGGGTGTAGGTGCCCAAGGTGGCGGCTGCTCCCGAACCAATTGCCAGCAAAAGCCAGCGATCCGCCTGCCGAAACCAAGCTTGCCACTCCTGCCAGCGGCGGTTGAACTCAGGGCTGCGCATCCCCTGTAGCCCCAACATCACCAAGGTACCCACCCCCAAAGAAAGAGCCAGCCGCCCGTTCCAGAAGGCCAGCCCAGCCAATGCCAAGCCCGACAGGGCCAGAACCCGCCATTGCGGCCCTGCTAGGATCCACAGAGCAACTTGGGATCCCGTCTCCACTGCCCCACGCCCCACCCGCTGCAGATACTCTGACCAGGATCCCTGGCCGGAAGAAGGGCGACCCGATTGATGCTTCACCGATGGCAACTCCCAAAACTCGGCCCTATCTGGCCCTTTGCAAGCGGCAAGATAGATCAACGCTCCTTAAATTATGCTCTTATGCTTTATAGAGTCGAGGTAGGCTTTCCACCCTTGGGTTTGCAACTGGTCGTTTTTCTCCTGCACCGCCTGTTTTAGGCTTTCCCGATAGGCGATCACCCGCCGGAGCAGATCGGGATCTCCACTGGCTAGGATCTGCACCGCCAACAGACCCGCGTTGTAGCCGTTGCCAATGGCCACCGTGGCCACCGGGATCCCTTTGGGCATTTGCACAATTGAGTACAGGGAGTCGATCCCCTGCAGGGATGGGCTGAGCACCGGCACCCCGATCACCGGCAGGGGGGTGAGAGAGGCCACCATCCCCGGCAAATGGGCTGCTCCCCCTGCCCCGGCAATGATGACGCGGATCCCTTGGGTATGGGCGCGGCGGGCAAACTCTACCATGGCCTCGGGGGTGCGGTGGGCGCTGAGGATCTGCATCTGGTAAGGGATCCCAAACTCCTCACACACCTGGGCGGCAGGTGCAAGGGTGGGCAAATCGGAATCGCTGCCCATTACGATGGCAACGAGGGGGGAGAGTTCCATATCGCTAAGCGACGCTAACGCGAAAGGCTGCTGGCCCGGCGTAGCCGATCCATCATCGCATAGCCCAACCCCGTCGAGATGGGTGGGGGCTCTGCCAGCAGGAGCGTAGCATCTCCCTCATCCAGTCGGCGCAGGCTGGCAAAGAGGGCGCGGGCGGCTGCCTTGGGATCCAAACCCAAACACTCCAAACTGAAAGTGATCCCCGGCCAATGGCGGGAGAGGGTGTTCAGCAGAGCCTGCGGATCCGTGGCAAAGCTGAGGATGCCCAGGTGGGAATGACCGGTTGTCAGGTGCTGCACCTGTTGCCAATCGCCGGGCTGAAGCTGGGCAAAAGGGGTGGGCAAAAGCCGGAGGGGCTTACTGGGGGCATAGTGGCTGCTCAGTCGTCCCGGCGCTTCTGGCGGGCCCGTTGTGCCATCCTTGGGGGCCTGTTCTGGGGGCAACCGGATGGGCAACCCCAGGTGGGCCTCCAGGGCTTCCGGTGGGATCCCTCCTGGGCGCAGCAGCGTCGGGATCCCTTCGGGGCTGAGCTTCAGCACGGTGGATTCTAGGCCCACGGCACACTCTCCCCCGTCCAAGATGTAGGGGATCCGCCCTCCCAACTCTGCATAGACGGCCTGGGCTGAGGTGGGGCTGATGCGGCCAAAGCGATTGGCACTGGGGGCAGCCAAAGGGGTTTGCACTGCCTGCAACAAAGCTTGAGCCACCGGGTGAGCAGGCACCCGCAGGGCAACAGTAGGCAACCCGCTGCTCACCAGATCCGGCACGGTGGGACACTTGGGCAGCACCAAAGTCAGGGGCCCCGGCCAGAAGGTGTCGATCAGGGATCCCAGCAGAGCACGGGCGGCGGGAGTAAAAGCCGACACGTCCACCAGCCACCCCTGCAATTGCTCTAGGGTCACCCCAGCCGGCAGATGCAGGATCAGGGGATCGAAGCGGGGGCGCTCCTTGGCGGCAAAAATGTTCGCCACTGCCTGCTCATCCAAGCCATGGCCCGCCAGGCCGTAAACCGTCTCCGTGGGGATGGCCACCAACTGGCCCCGCAGCAAGGCCGCAGCCGCTACGGCAATGTGCTCAGGAGTGGGCGAAAGAATTTCCGTCTGCATCCATGACTCGGATTTGGGGTGGGGCTAGGGATCCCGTTCTGCAATCCATTTTTGCGCCTGGTAGAGGGCGATGTTGATCTGATCCCCAAACAGCAGCGCCAAGGAAGTGAGCCAAACCCAGAGCAGCAGCACAATAACTGCCCCCACCGCCCCGTAGACTTGGTTGAACTGCCCAAAGTGCTCCACGTAAATCCGCAGCCCCCAAGACACCCCAACCCACAGTAGGCTGGCCACGATGGCCCCCAGCCAAATCGGCATTTGGGGTCGGCGCAAGCTGGGGCCAAATCGATACAGCACCCAGCAGGAGAAGACGACCAGCCCCAAGGAAATTGGCCAAGTGAGGATCCCCCACAAGTTCAACCCCAGCTCTCGCAAGGGATCCAACTGAGTCGGCCCGCCAACTTCCTGGGCTAAGGATCTCGCTTTCATGGCCAAGAAGCGCAAAAAGCTGGCACTGAACAAAAAGATCAAGCTGGCCAGTCCGGTCAACCCCAGGGTGGCGAGCATCCAAACCAGCGAGATCAGCTTGTGTCTCCAGAAGGGACGGCGCCTATCTTGAGGGATCTCATGGCTGAGATCCAAAGCTGTCATCACCGCCCCCATGGCTCCAGAAGCAGCCCACAGGGTGCCCAAAAAGCTGAGGGACAACAGCCCCCGTTCGCGTCAGCGGTGCGGAGCACTTTTTTGCCCGAAGCGGAGCTCGCGCACATACCGATCCAAAAGCGCCAGAGCCTCTTGGGGAGCAATTTGGCTCAACTGCTCCATCAAGCGCTCGAAGGCTTGCTCAGAGGAGCCGACAAACAGCCCAACCCCGGTCAGGAGCGTGAGGATGAAGGGGAACAGCGCCAACATCGAGCTATAGGCCATTTCAGAGGCCAGGCCAATCGCGTAAGCGGGACGGAGTCCTTACAGCCGGTAGCGCATCGCGTTTTCCCAGGCCAACCGCAGGGTTAGCCAGACCAACTCTCGCCGGGAAGTCCGTCCTGACGACGCGAACGGGATCCCCAGCGCCCGCAGCTGCTCAACCAGTCGCTCCAGCAGCCTCATGGTTCAGCACTTCAGCCCACCGGGGTAGGTACTGGGAAAAATCCTGTTTTTTGACAAACCGAAAAGGCCCGGATAGGGATCCCCAGATCACTTGATCGGTCTCCGGATCCCGACCTTGATCCAAGCTGTGAAAGTAGTCGGCTCCGATCTCAAACTCGCTGTACAAATAGGTGGTTCTGCCTTTGCGTTCAACAATACAGCCTTTGCCGGGCAGGCTGCGGCCCCGATAGCAGGATCCCGTCCATTCCACCTGGGTGACACAGCCGGGCAAGAGTTCCAACTCCGCTGCTGTCAGACCGGCCAATTTCCCCTTCGCGTAAGCGTTGCTTAGCAACAACTCCCGACCGGCGCACCTGTAGGAGTCAGGAGCTGTCAGAGCATAGTTTTGAATCCGGATCCCATCTGGAGTATCGAAGAGGTGGATCACCCGCTGCCGGTAGGGCTGCTCAGGATAAATGTCGTACAGTTGCTCCACGTAAAACCCCACCCCCTGCAACACCGACCAAGGCAAGGGGCATTGGTACACATGAATGTTGGCAAACCAGACGGGCTCTGCGAGCGCCTGCTGCAGGTTGTTGAAGTGCCCTGCCATCCAGGTGGCCAGTTGGGCCAGTTGGGGGGAAACAGACATAGGTTCAGATGGATTCAATGGATTGAAATCGAGAAGATTCAGATCAAGCGCTCCTGATCCTGCAGACTTTGTCCAACTGTCAGGGACTCCGTCCCGATGGCGCACTCCATAACACACTCTACAAAACTACACCAGGGAATAGCTTGGTAGCCCTGTACTTGAGTGCGGGGTGGAAAAGCCCTTGGGCAACTTGATTTAAATTTAAGGGAATTTAAGGGATTTAAGAGAGCATTGTTGCTTACCGTCACCCGCCCTGTCTCTGGCGGAGTTGTTGCCATGGGCAGGGGAACCGCAACCCTGTGGCGACGAGGCCGTTCGCGCCACTCGGACGGAGTTCTTGAAGGGGATTGGGTTGCAGGGACAGGCTAGAGTAGAGGAGCCGGACTCCTGTGCCTGATACATTTACGCTGAACACTGCTGAACATCACTGTTCAACTATGCAGCGATAGCATTCTGCTTGTTTCCATTCGCGTTAGCGGGACGGAGTCCAAACAGAATGGCGGTATCCCGCAAAGCTTTGAGTAGAATACCCAAAGCGCAGTTTCCGTGTCGTCTTACTACCAATTTTCTGCTTTGCTTTGGCTACCATGTTGGCAGACTCGAAAGTAAACAGAAAGATCAACTGGTAGTAATCCGTACTGAACATATTATACATTATTTTCAGTATAGTTGAGCTTATTATTGACTAGAGTCATGCTCTTGAGATCTCGTCTAAGATGGTATTGATGTCGGCCCTACCCATTCCCCTGCTGGGGCAGTCCTTGTCTGCTCTGAAAGACTGGGCGGTTGCCCAAGGACAGCCGGCCTATCGCGGGCAACAACTGCATGCTTGGATCTACCAAAAAGGGATCCGCTCCCTGGAACAGGTGACGGTGTTTCCTAGGGCTTGGCGAGAGGCGGTGCAAAGCTACCCAGTGGGACGCTCGCGCATTGTGCAGCGGACAGAGGCCCGCGATGGTACTGTGAAGTTTCTGCTGGGGTTGGCGGATGGGCAGTTGATCGAAACGGTAGGGATCCCAACGGCCAAGCGTCTGACGGTCTGCGTCTCTTCTCAGGTGGGCTGCCCGATGGCCTGCGATTTCTGTGCCACCGGCAAGATGGGCTACCGGCGCAACCTAGAGCTGCACGAGATTCTGGATCAGGTGTTGACGGTGCAGGAAGATTTTGGCCGTCGCGTCAGCCATGTGGTCTTTATGGGCATGGGGGAACCCCTGCTCAACCGCGATACGGTGGTACAAGCCATCCGCAGCCTGAATCAAGATATCGGCATCGGCCAACGGCATATCACCCTCTCGACGGTGGGGGTACCCCGGCAAATTGCCTGGCTGGCGCAGCAGGATCTGCAAGTTACCCTGGCCGTCAGCTTGCATGCCCCCAATCAAGACCTGCGGCAACAGCTGATCCCTTCGGCAGCCCACTACCCTCTGGACACTCTGATCCAGGATTGCCGCGACTACATGCTGCGCACCGGGCGGCGAGTCAGTTTTGAATATACCCTGCTGTCGGGGGTCAACGATCTGCCCATTCATGCCCGCCAACTGGCGCAATTGCTGCAGCAGGCCAGCCGGTCAGGGGTGCAACTGCACGTGAACCTGATCCCTTACAACCCCATCTCTGAAGCTGACTATCAACGCCCCCACCCGACACGGGTCAGAGAGTTCGTCCGCCAGCTCGAACAGCACCAAGTGCGGGCCACTGTGCGCCAAACCCGTGGTTTGGATGGCAATGCCGCATGTGGTCAACTGCGGGGATCCTTCCTGCGTTCTTTGCCAGGGGATTTGTAATCGCCGCGCAACGCTTGCGCGAGTACATCAGCTCAGTCCGCAGGCGCGTCGTAACCAGGCGGCATCCTGTTCTGGCAAGGTGGCGTGGTGCATGGCGTAAACCTGCCGGTGATACTCGTCCAGCCAGGCTCGCTGCACCTCGTTCAACAGTTCCCAATCGATTAAGCGCCCATCAAAAGGGATCCAAGTTAGGGAGCGAAAGCCCATCCAGCCCTCCGGCTCGGGAATGGCAATCACCTCGTAGAGATTCTCCAGGCGGATCCCACCCCATCCCGGCTGGTAGTAGCCCGGCTCAATGCTGTTGATCATGCCCACTTTGAGAGGGGTGCTGGCGCGGCGGTGGATCCCGTTGGGCCCCTCGTGGACATTCAAAAAGGCGCCGACACCGTGGCCGGTGCCATGGCCATAGTCCAGCCCGGCCTGCCAAAGGGTAGAGCGGGCGATCCCATCCAACGAGACTCCATAGGTGTCGGGGGGGAAGATCTGGCGGGCGCATTGAATGTGGGCCTTGAGCACCTCGGTATAGCGCCGCTTGCACAAGGGATCCGCGGGTTGCGGGCCAATCCAAACGGTGCGGGTATCGTCGGTGGTGCCCCCCAAGTAGTGGGATCCGGAGTCCAACAAAAACAGTTCGCCCGGCTGCAGCAGCTTTTGGGGATCTGGAGTGCTGTAGTGGATGATGGAGCTGTTGGCGCCGGCGCCGGCAATGGTGTTAAAGCTCAGACCCACCCACTCCCCTTCCTCCCGGTAGTGGGCCTCCATGATCGCGGCCACGTCGGCTTCGCTGATGGGGATCCCCTGTTGGATTTGCCGGTCGATCCAGGCCAGGGTACGGATCTTGGCCCGGCTGGCTTTGCGGTTGGCCAGGCGCATCTGTTCCAGCTCGGTGGGGTTTTTCACGGCCTTGAGGGCTTCTACTGGGTGCTCCAGCTCGCGGCAGCTCGCATCCTGCAGCAGCTCTTGAGTGCCCTGGGTGGTCTGCTTGGGATCCAAGCCCACCGGCGCGTAGCTCTTGGCCCATTGGGGCAGTTGTTGGCTGTAGGTCTCGTAGGGCCAGAGTTCCACCCCGGCTTCTGCCAGAAATTGCCGAGATGGGGGGCTGAGCCGCTCCAGATCTGTGAATAGAGCCGCTCTATCTGGGCTGACCAAAGCATAGGCCCAAAACACTGGGTTGTAGGGGATGTCGGATCCCCGCAGGTTAAACAGCCAGGCCACCTGATCCAATTTGGTCAGGGGCAACAGTCCCACCCGCTTGCGGCGCATCTCCTGCCGGACTTGGGCCAGCTTTTCTGCAGGGGTGGCCCCGCTTAGGTGGGTGGGTACCGAGTCAATGGGCCGGTCAAAGGGAGCGACAGGAGCGGATCCCTGAGCCAGCTTATCCACCAAGTTTTCCATGACCGGGATCAAGAGCACCCCTCCCGCTTGGGCATGGGCCTGCAACTGGCGATAGGTGGCCACTGCCACCGTAAAGGGATCCACCCCCAGGCGAAAGCCGGATCCCAGCTCCTCCACAATCTCCATCAGGCTGGGCTGATTCGGCAGACCTCCTTTGATCACTGTGAATAGGTTGGGATCCACCTCCCGCTCCGCCTGTTCGTGATAGCGGGGATCTACCCACAGCCAAGCCCTGTCCCGGGTGATCAAGGCATCCCCCACCGAGCCGGTAAAGCCTGTGATCCACTGGCGCCGCTTGCGATGTTCCGGCAAATACTCATTGAGATGCTCATCAGCAGAGGGAACCCAAAAGCCATCCAGATCTTGTTCTCGCAGAAGCTGGCGCAACTGCTGCAAACGGGCAGCAACATCCAGGCGGGGCAGGGTTTGGAGCATGGCAGGAGTAGGGCAAAGCTGTTGTCATTCTAGACAAGGTTAGAAGTTTTCCCTTGCCCCTAGCCCTTGTCCCAAGGGGAGAGGGAAGCTTCCAATGCTGCAATCAGAACAAGAGCGCCCCTGGGTTTAGCGCTCCTCAGGAAAGCCCGCTTCTCGCCAAGCCCGCATGCCCCCATCCATCGAGATCACCCGACGATAGCCCATTTTCTGTAGATTATCGGCTGCCAACGCCGAACGAAACCCGCCGCCGCAGTACAGGACGATCTCCGCTTCTTTGTCGGGGATCACCCTCTCGATGTCCCGCTCAATGATCCCTTTGCTCAAGTGGATGGCTCCGGCAGCGTGGCCGGCTTGCCACTCCGACTCTTCCCGCACATCCACAAAATAGAAGGGATCCCCTTGCAGTTGTTTTTGCCTGACCTGCTCGACTGTCAGTTCTTGGATGCGGCTTTTGGCCTCGTTGACCAGGGCCAAGAAAGCTGGAGAGTGCTGGGGAGCCATGGAGAACAGGCGCTATGAGCCAAAGCTTATTCCAATCGATCTTATCTGGTCTGGACTTTGGGATCCCAACTGCCCTAAGGCTAGACTGGGATCCAGATTTGCTGGCTGGAGGCCCATGGCTTGAAATCCCGATCTAACTTTCCGCAACTGCTTTGGCCCCTTGCTCTGGCCGTGAGCTGGAGCATCCCCCTTGGATTGACAGCCGGTCACGTCAGCCGGACGGAGTCCTCGGCCTGGGCCCAAGCTGCCCCGATGCCCCTAGAAAGCGGGATCCAACGGCAAGTTTCCAGCCCACCGCCAGCCGCCCTGGTGGAGTGGCTAAGCCAGCAGGTGGCCGCCGCCAACCGGCGGGATTTGCCAGGGGTGATGGCCGGCTACAGCCCCGACTTCCGCCACCGAGATGGGCTGGACCGGGAAGAGGTGGAAGGTGCCATCCGCAAGCTGTGGAGCTCTCATCCCAAGCTCACCTATTCGGCCCAGATCCTCTCCTGGCGGCAGGTGGGCCCTGAGATTGTTGCGGATATTCTCAGCCAAGTAGAGGGATCCCAATCCTCGGTGCGGGGGGACTTTCAGGTAGAAGCCTCTGCCCTGGTGCGCAATCGCTATCGCCCGGATCCAGCCAATCCCGGACAACTGCTGTTGATTGACCAAGAAGTGCTGCGGGAGGCCAGCACCCTCACCTCTGGATCTGCCCCTCCCACCGTCACCTTGAACCTGCCGGAGGTGGTCAAACCGGGATCCACCTATTCGCTGCAGGCAATTGTGGCAGAGCCTCTCACCCACTCTTTGCTGTTGGGCGCCGTTGCCGAACAACCCGTTGCCGGGGCGGGCTACCCAGAGGTGACCTCGTTTGCTCTCGAACCTCTACAGGCCGGAGGGATCTTCCTACAGGCAGATGCTCCGCAAGAACCCCGTTCTGAGTGGATTTCTGTGATGTTGGTTAACCAAACCGGCATCACGCTGGAGAGTCGGCGTCTTATCGTCAGCGATCGCTTGGCTCTGGAGGGATCCCTGGCCATCCCCACCGTCCCTTAGGAAATCTTCAGGATGATGAGGAATGGCTCTGGGGTAATCTGGACAGGCAGTTGAGCTTGTTAAGATGGGAAACTATGCGCCCCTCAGCTTGTT
This sequence comes from Thermostichus sp. MS-CIW-41, assembly GCF_054058915.1. Lineage (NCBI taxonomy): Bacteria > Bacillati > Cyanobacteriota > Cyanophyceae > Thermostichales > Thermostichaceae > Thermostichus > Thermostichus sp. MS-CIW-41. Next base: position 49,794 of record NZ_JBSSBO010000012.1, on the reverse strand, counting down.
TGCTTTCTGGTGCTGGCCCTATTTTTGAGCGGTTGCGATAGCGGCGACTCCCTTGGTGCTCCGGTGGTGGATCGCCCCACTCCTGCCAGCAATTGACCGAACAATCCCGAGGGGTCTCGAAAGGTTGGGTCGAGGTGTCTTGAAAGGACCCAACCTCAAGAAACATTGGCATCTTCAGACGCCCGTCCATTCCAAGCCCCGCTACAGCTATCTGCAAAACTATCCGCTCTCTCCCACCCCCAAGGCAACAACAGGCGGTCAGGGAAAGAGCGGTCTAGCGGGCCTTCAACTGGAACCTGACTGCCGGGAGGAACTCCAAGCGAGCCAGAACGCGAAGACTCTTCAGCAGACTGAAGGATCTAAGTTCAGACCGTTAGAGAACAGCCCCGGCGCACAGCCGGCTGAACCCAACTTGACGACCCTTACAACTACTACTATCTGGCATCCGCAGGAACCTCCCTTACTCAACGACACCCTGAGACTAGCACAAATCTTTTCTTGTTTTCTCGATCAGGGAGTTCATGCGGTGGTTTGTTGGAGCCGTTTGAGAGCTCCAGGCGCTCTGGGTGACCGTGGGCTTCGGATCCCCTGTCCCACAAGAGGGGTGAGGGATGGACTGCTGAGGATGAGGCGACAGCGTAGGATAGAGAGACGCCCTTTAGGTTGCTCGAGTTGCCGTGGACTACAAAAGTACCCTCAACCTGCCCCAAACTCAGTTTCCCATGCGGGCAGAGGCCGCCAAGAGAGAACCCGCCATTCAAGCCTTTTGGCAGGAAGAGCAAATCTACCAGCGCCTTGCCGACCACAATCCTGGGGATCCCTTTGTCCTGCACGATGGACCGCCCTACGCCAATGGCGATATCCACATGGGCACCACCCTCAACAAGATCCTCAAGGACATTGTGAACAAGTACCACATCTTGCAAGGGCGCAAGGTGCGCTATGTGCCCGGCTGGGATTGCCACGGCCTGCCCATCGAACTGAAAGTGTTGCAAAGCCTCACTCCGCAGGAGCGGGAAAACCTCACCCCTCTGCAGCTGCGACAAAAAGCCAAGGAGTACGCCCTGCACTACGTTGATGTGCAGCGGGCCAGTTTTCAGCGCCTGGGGGTATGGGGATCCTGGGATCGGCCCTACCTGACGCTGTCGCCGGAGTACGAAGCCGCACAGATTGAGGTGTTTGGACAAATGGCCCTCAAGGGCTACATCTACCGCGGCCTCAAACCCGTCCACTGGAGCCCCAGCTCCCAGACGGCTCTGGCGGAAGCGGAGCTGGAGTACCCTGACAACCACATCTCCCCCAGCATCTACGTGGCCTTTCCCCTGCAGAGCCTGAGTCCGGCGGCGCAGCCGGTTTTGGAGCCTTTCATGCCGGGCCTGCGGGCAGCCATCTGGACCACCACCCCTTGGACGATCCCGGCCAACCTGGCTCTCTGCTTTAACCCCAAGCTCACCTATGCAGTGGTGGAGTCTCCCCGCTTCGGCCTGCTGTTGATCGCCGCCGATCTGCGGGAGCGGCTGGAGAAGGTTCTGGAGACCCCTTTGGAGATCAAGGCTACCCTGCCGGGATCCGCTCTGGAATACAGTCAAGGACGGCACCCCCTCTTCGACCGCACCAGCCTCTGCGTGCTGGGGGACTATGTCACCACCGAGTCCGGCACCGGCATTGTGCACACAGCTCCGGGGCATGGGGAAGATGACTTCAAAACCGGCCAAAAGTACGGTCTGCCCATTCTCAGCCCTGTGGACGATCAGGGGAGATTTACCGCCGAGGCCGGATCCCAGTTCGTCGGGTTGGATGTGCTCTCCAAGAAGCCGGAGACCAGCGGCAATGCTGCCGTGATCCAGGCTCTGCAGGCTGCGGGGGCTTTGCTCAAGGAAGAGCCCTACAACCACAAATATCCCTACGACTGGCGCACGAAAGAGCCAACGATTTTCCGGGCCACCGAGCAGTGGTTTGCGTCTGTAGCTGGCTTCCGGGAGCTGGCCCTGCAGGCCATTAAAACCGTGAAATGGATCCCGGCCATCGGGGAGAACCGCATCACTGCTATGGTGTCGGAGCGCTCGGATTGGTGTATTTCCCGCCAGCGGGCTTGGGGCGTGCCCATCCCCGTCTTTTACGACGAAGAAACCGGCGAGGTTCTGCTCACCGCCGAGACCCTCGACCACATCAAGGCCATTTTTGCCCAAGAGGGATCCGACGCCTGGTGGAAGCGCCCGGTGGAGGAGTTGCTGCCGGAGAAGTACCGCCACAATGGCCGCACCTACCGCAAAGGGATGGACACCATGGACGTGTGGTTTGACTCCGGCTCCTCCTGGGCGGCAGTGGCCAAGGCCCAAGGGCTGGGCTACCCGGTGGATCTGTATTTGGAAGGCTCCGACCAACACCGAGGCTGGTTCCAATCCAGTTTGCTTACCTCCGTGGCCGTCAACGGCCATGCCCCCTACAAGGCGGTGCTCACCCATGGGTTTGTGCTGGACGAGAAAGGCCAGAAAATGAGCAAGTCCCTGGGCAATGTCATCGATCCGCTGGTGTTAATCAACGGCGGCAAAGATCCCCAGACGGATCCCGCCTACGGGGCGGATGTGCTGCGCCTATGGGTCTCCAGTGTGGACTACTCCGGGGATGTGCCGCTGGGTAAGACCATTCTTGGGCAAATGGCGGATGTATATCGCAAAATCCGCAACACAGCTCGCTTTTTGCTGAGCAACCTCTACGACTTCAATCCAACTCAGGATGCCGTTCCTTTTGAAGCCTTGACGGAGCTAGACCGCTACATTTTGCACCGCCTGCACGAGGTGGGATCCGAGATCGGCGAATCTTTTGCCAGCTATCAGTTCTACCGCTTTTTCCAGGCGATTCAGAACTTCTGTGTGGTGGATCTCTCCAACTTTTACCTGGATATTGGCAAGGATCGCCTCTACATCAGCCATGCCCAAAGTCTGCGGCGGCGACAATGCCAAACGGTGCTCTCCCTGTTGCTGGAGAACTTGGCCAAGGCCATCGCCCCCGTTCTCTCCCACCTGGCCGAAGAGATTTGGAGCCATCTGCCCTATCCCAAGCCCACCCGTTCGGTGTTTGAGGGGGGGTGGATGAAGCTGCCGGAGCACTGGCGGGATCCCCAGTTGGCAGCCATTTGGGAGCAGCTGCGAGAGGTGCGCCAAGAGGTGAACAAGGCTCTGGAGCAAGCCCGTACCGGTCGCGTTAGCGGGACGGAGTCCTTTAAGCCCATCGGCGCTTCCACCGAGGCCAAGGTAATCCTGAAGGTAGCGGATCCCAGCCTGTACGCTCTTTTGCAGGAGCGGTCTGCCGAGTTGCGCTACTTGTTCATCACCTCACAGGTGGAACTGGAGAAAACCTCAGGTCAAGGCTTGGAGGTCTCTGTTTTTCCGGCTGACGGCCAAAAGTGCGTGCGCTGCTGGAACTATTCCACCCGTGTGGGGGAATTTGCCGAACATCCAGAGCTGTGTGAGCGTTGCGTAGCCGCTCTGGCGGGGGAGTTTTGAATTTTTGAATTAAGGACTCTGTCCCACTGAGGCAAGCGGATCTCGGTCTTGATCATTATTTTTTATTTTGAATTGGCTCTTTCTCCGGTGAATTGGCTCTTTCTCCGGACAGGTCTTGTCGGCCTTCTTCAGGATCGAGGGGTGGAGCTGCCGGAGGGGATCCCCTCGACATGGGTGTGCAACACCTTGCCGCACAGGGTTTTCTCCAGCCAGGGAGTCGCTGGCGATCGGGAGTGGAGGGTGGCCGCAGAAACCGTCCAAGGGTGGGTGGGATCAAACAGCACCCAGTCGCTGTGGGGGGTGAGGGTGGGCGGATCTAGGTTTAGGCAGCGGGCCGGGTACAGGCTGAGGGCAGACCACAGTTGCAGCGCCGTCAGGGATCCCGTTGCCACCAAATGTTGCCACAGCAGCGGCAGAGCCAGCTCCAGGCCCATCGCCCCCGGCGGGGCATCGGCAAAGGGCAGGGTTTTCTCTTCATGGGTGTAGGGGTGGTGATCCGTCGCGATCCCCAGGCTGCCGGAACGGATCCCGGCGATCAGAGCCTCCCGGTCGCCGGCGCTGGGAAGAGGGGGCAGGAGACGAAGGTGGGGATCGTAGCGATGCTCAAGGACGGCCTCTTCGGACAAGATCAGGTGCATCCAAGTGGTGCTGGCGGTAACCGGCAGTCCTTCTGCTTGGGCCTGTTGGATCAGCTCCAGGCTGCGGGCTTGGCTCAGGCGCATAATATGCACAGGCGGAGGGGAAGGAACGCTCCTGATCACCTCCAAGAGACGGGCCAGAGCGGCAGTTTCGGCACTGGCAGGGATCCCTTTCAGCCCTAGGCGCAGCGCCCAGATCCCTTCGTAGAGGCTACCTTGCCCGGCCAAGGTGGGATCCCAGGCCCAGAGCAGCAGGGGTTTATTCTCCAGCCGCAAATACTCCAGAGCCCGCCGCACCAAAGCCAAGGAGCGCAGCGGCTGAACCTCTGCAAAGCCAACTGCTCCCGCTTGCGCCAGTTCTCCCCAGGGGGTTGGGGTTTCTCCCTGGCCACCCACGCTCAGGGCAGCCCAGGGCAGCCAGCGGGGATCCCCACGTTGGCGGGGGTAGCGGTTCAGGTGTTCCGGGCGATCCAGCACCGGAAATAGGCCGCTTCCGGGAAGGGGGGTGGGCAGAAGCCCCACCTGGGTAAAGCCTCCCGCCAAAGCCGCTGCAGCCAAAGAGGTCAGGGTTTCCCGACTGTGGGCCAGAAAGTGCTCCGCACCGCTTACGCGACCGCTGCCAACCATCTCGCCGCTGTGGGCATACAGATCCAGCAAACCCGGCCCCACCACCCAACCTGAGCCATCGATGGTGGGGATATCGGCAGGGATCCCTGCCGGCTCGGTGGCCCGCAGGCGACCCTCTTGCAACCACACATCGGTTACTTCATCCCGCTGACGCCAAGGATCCAACAGGCGCACTCCCTGGAGATGCACATTTTGTCCTGTTAGTCGTCCTGTTAGCTCGCGGAGAGGGGATGAGCCCATCTTTACAAAGCTCCAGCGGTGGTGCAGTCCAAGATCTGGCCCGACAGATGGGTGGTGAGGTTCAACACCTTCAAAACCGGGGCACCCTCCTTGCCTTCTGGATAGTCGATCACCGTAATGGCACCATTCCCCTGCTTGAAGATCCAAAAGGCTTGGGGGGAAAGGTCGAACAACTGACAGATGATCGCCTTGTTGATGGCATCGTGGGCAACAACAACCGCCGTGCCCTGAGGAAACTGGGCTGCGGTGATGGCCAAAAGCTCCTGCCAAGCGGAGCGAGTGCGCTCCCACACCTGGTGAAGGTTTTCCCCATTGGGCATCTGCACACTGGCGGGATCCCGTTGCCAGCGCTCCAGCTCGCCGGGGTATTCGGCTTCGACTTCGCTTTGCAGCTTGCCCTCCCAGTCGCCGTGGCAGATCTCTTGCAAGTCGGGCATTGGGCGCAAAATGAGGTTGCTGTGGTTGCTGCAGATGGCATCGGCTGTGGCCCAAGGGCGCTTCAGGGGGCTGGAGAAGGCCAGTTGCAGAGGTTGAGTGGCCAAAAATTCTGCCACCTTGGCTGCCTGTTCCTCCCCGGTGGCATTGAGGGGGATATCCCGCTGCCCTTGAAAACGGCGCTCTCGGTTCCATTGGGTTTCCCCATGCCGCACCAGCAAGATGCGCATCCCCTGCTTGCGCTTGGGCAGGGCTTGGCCGAGGTGAGCGGTGATGTTCAGAGATTCCAGTTGTGGCGGCCCCTGCAGGCCCTCGGGAAAATTGAGAACGCTGATGGCGCAGTTATCCTGCCCAAGGCGGTGATAGTGGTGTGGCCCCAGGCCGATGGCGGTGCTGACCAGGGCGCGATTGATGCCGCTGTGGCCCACGATGAGGATATTGAGGGTCTGTCTCTGGGAGGGATCCGCTCCATGGTTCCAGGGGCCCGAAGCCGATTGCAGATGGAAAGCCAGCATTTCCCAAAACCCCTGCGCCTGCTGCCAGAGATCCCGCACCGGAAAGCGGCCCTCTAGCTCCAGGGTGTCGGGATGGTGCCGCCACAGGTGGTAATCTTCGGGGTATTTCTCCTGCACCTCGGCAAAGGTCAGCCCTTCCCAGGCCGTCAGGTCGATCTCCCGCAGTTGCTCGGTGATGTGCAGAGGGATCCCTTCTCGGTCTTTCAAAAGGATGCGAGCTGTCTCGAGGGCGCGAGACAGGGGGCTGCAATAGGCGCAATCCAACGAGATCCCGGCCAGGGCCTCGGCTACACGCTGCGCCTGCACTTCTCCAGTGGGGGTGAGCCGGGAGAGATCGGAGCGGCCTTGAATGCGATTTTCCAGGTTGAAGGTGCTCTCACCATGGCGCACGATCAAGATGCGCAGGGCAGGCTGGTCGCGGTAGCGGGACGGAGTCCTTGCCATCGCTTGCATGGACTTACTCATCGCAGTAGCGGGACGGAGTCCTTAGAACACCTTCTAGAGTACCGCCACTGGGCGGCGCTCGCCTTCGTCAATTCACCGGTTGGGCTGCGGACTGAGGGGTGCTTGGGCTGGTTGCCGCCGGTGATGAGGGCATCCTGGGAGAAGGACTACCGTGGCCGTGCTGCGTTCCCGTTGGCAGGGGTTTTGGCGGGAATGGATGCTGGCGACGCTGTTGGCGCAGTTTTTCCCTCCACTGCTCCCTCAGGAGAGCCCCCTGCCACCGATAGAATCCGAGAAGACAAAGTGTAGGATCCCTGAAGGCGGATCCCTCTTGCCTGGACAAGCGCTGCCATGGTTTCTCCACAATTGGCTTGGGATCCCGGATCCCTGACCGAAAGCCCCAACCCGGCTACAGCCGAGATCGACCGTCTCAGCACCTGGGAACTGGTGAAACGGATCAACGCTGAGGATCGGCGGGTGCCGGAAGCGGTGGCTGCTCAGGCGGAGCCGATTGCCCAAGCCATCGATGCCATTGCCGAGCGGATGAGTCGCGGCGGGCGGCTGATCTATATCGGGGCAGGAACCTCAGGTCGGCTGGGGGTGCTGGATGCGGCTGAGTGCCCGCCCACTTTTGGCACTTCCCCCGCACAGGTGGTGGCTTTGATCGCCGGGGGGGAAAAAGCCCTGACCCAGGCGGTAGAGGGTGCAGAGGACGACGCAGAAGCGGCTGCCCGCGCGCTGGAGGGTCTTCACCTCCAAGCTCAAGATAGTGTTGTGGGAATTGCCGCCAGCGGTCGTACCCCCTATGTGCTGGGTGGGATCCAAGCCGCTAGGAGCATGGGGGCGCTCACGATTGGCCTGGCCTGTAACCACCCTTCCCCGCTAACCGAGCAGGTGGACATTGCCATTGCCCCTTTGGTGGGGCCGGAGGTGATCCTCGGATCCACCCGCATGAAAGCCGGCACAGCCCAAAAGCTGGTGTTGAATACGATCTCCACTGGAGTGATGATCCGCTTGGGCAAGACCTATGGCAACCTAATGGTGGATCTCCAGGCCAGCAATGCCAAGCTCAAGCAACGGGCGGAGCGAATGGTGGCCCTAGCCTGCGATCTGGATCCCACTACGGCTGCCCAATTGCTGCAGGCTTGTGATGGAGAGGTCAAAACCGCGATCCTTGTGGCCTTGATGGGGTGCTCTGCTCAGGAAGCTCGTCAGCACTTGCAACAGGCCCAGGGCAACATTCGCCAGGTGCTTGATTCCGTTCTGGCGCAGCGGCGGTGACAATAGTTGAATGGCTTGTCCATGAGCGTTTGCGGCTACCTCTACACGCCTTCCCATGCCCCTTTGCCGGAACAGGAGTTGGCCTGGCTCAAGTTGCGAGGGGCCGATCCCATCCTGCACGATTGGGGATCCCGAACTCATTTGGAGGAGCTGTTCCGACGCATCACAGCCGGCTGGGTGCAGGAAGTGCTGCTCTTGCGCCTGGCGGATCTGGGGGATCGGGCGGATGAAATTCACGAGCGGCTGCTGCAAATCCAACACTCCGGGATCCGCCTCAGCTTGGTCACCGAATCCGGTCTGCAAACCCCCACCGAGGCTGCCGATTGGATCCCGCTGCTGGCCGAGATCCCCCATCAGTTGCAAAGCCGCCGCCTCTGCTGCAGCCAAGCCCAAAACCGCCTGGCGGGCAAGCCTCCCCCCGGCCCTGCCCCCTTTGGCTACCGCCGCGAAGGGGAACGCTACGTGCTGGATCGCCGGCAGGCCAGCATCGTTCAGGATTTTTTCCAGCACTTTCTCCTCTACGGATCCCTGCGGCAGGCGGTGCGCTTCTTGGAGGAAAAACACCACAAGCGGATTTCTGTGGCCACCGGACGCAACTGGCTGCTCAACCCGGTATACCGCGGGGATCTGGCCTATGCCGACGGCACCACCTTGCGGGACACTCACCCGGCCCTTCTCAGCCGCACGGAAGCCGCCCAGATCGATCGCTGGCTCAAACGCAACCAAGGGATCCCTCGCCGCAGCGCCAGTGCTCCCCGCGCTTTGGCCGGCCTGGTTCATTGCTGCGCTTGTGGCAGCCTTCTGCGCATTGTGCAAACCACCCCTCGCAAGGCGAAAAAGAACGGATCCCTCTACCTCTATCTGCGCTGCCAAACCTGTCGCTACAGCCTCCACTACACCGAAGTCCTGCAAGAGGTGATCCGGCAGGTGTGCGAACAACTGCCCCAACGCGCCCAGACGCTGGATCGACAAGCCCTCACTCAAGCCCGCCAAGAGCTGCAAGCCCAAATCCAGGCCAATACCGAGCGGCTGCGGCAATTGGAAGAGCTACAGCAATCTGGACTGATGGACGAAGCCTCTCTGGCCCAGCGTCGCTACCAGTTGCGAGCAGAGACGGCCCGCTTGGCCCAAAAGCTGGAGCAACTCCCCCCCGCCAACCTCACCCAGACCATCCAAACCCTCTCCATCCCGCCCTTCTGGCAAGACCTCAGCGAGACCGAACGGCGTGCCTACCTGCGGGAATTCCTGCGCAGGATCGAGGTGGATTCTGCAGGAGCGGTGCGAGTTACGTTTGCCTTTGATCCCTGAGAGTGAAGGGTTCTCCCCACCTTCCCCCCAGAATTGAGACCATTCTTGATTCTTTCTCAGCCCAGACCTGCCTCAGCGCCAAGCCAAGAGGACGGGATCAGCGCCATGGCATAGCTGAATCCTTCCCGATTTGGGTGAATTGTCATCTGGAATTGTTTTCTTTTGATCACTGATGAAAGTATATCTAAAACTAAAATCGGGAAAACATCAAAAATCGACTTGAGAAGCCCTGGGAACTTTCTTAGGACCATTTGCAAGATCTGGGAACTTCTAGCTTTTTGAGGGATCCACCTTTATCCTTCGCAACAGTTCTCAGGGGGCGGATCGGCTGCCGATAATGTCCCTTGTCTGCCCCATGGAGGAACGCGCTGTGAAGTTGGCAGTTTACGGAAAAGGTGGGATCGGCAAATCCACCACCAGTTGCAACATCTCGGTGGCCTTGGCCAGGCGGGGCAAAAAGGTCTTGCAGATTGGCTGTGATCCCAAGCACGATAGCACCTTTACCCTGACCGGCTTTCTCATCCCCACCATCATCGACACTCTGGAAGCCAAGGGCTATCACCACGAAGACATCTACCCAGAAGATGTGATCTACCGCGGCTACGGCGGCGTGGACTGTGTGGAAGCGGGTGGGCCCCCGGCAGGGGCCGGCTGTGGCGGCTATGTGGTGGGGGAAACCGTCAAACTCCTGAAGGAGCTGAACGCCTTCGATGAGTACGATGTCATCCTCTTCGATGTGTTGGGGGATGTGGTGTGCGGCGGTTTTGCGGCTCCCCTCAACTACGCCGACTACTGCCTGATCGTAACCGACAACGGCTTTGATGCCCTGTTTGCCGCCAATCGGATTGCTGCCTCGGTGCGAGAAAAGGCCAAAACCCGCAAGCTGCGGTTGGCCGGGCTGATCGGCAATCGCACCAGTAAGCGGGATCTGATTGACAAATACGTCTCGGCAGTTCCCATGCCCGTTATCGAGGTGCTTCCCCTCATCGAAGATATTCGCGTCTCGCGGGTCAAGGGCAAGACCCTCTTCGAGATGGCGGAAACCGATCCCAGCCTGGAGCCTGTCTGCCAGTACTACCTGAACATCGCCGATGAGCTGCTGGCCCGTCCGGAAGGGATCGTGCCCCAACCTGCCGAGGATCGGGAGCTGTTTGCTTTGCTCTCCGACTTTTACAACACTCCAGCCCGCCAACTGGCCTTGGTGTAAGGGATCCCCTGCCAGCGGGGGCAGTGTGTCCAAAAATGAAGCCACTGTTTCGGAAGACTGTCGCAAACCTTATCAATTTGTTGTCCGATCCGCTTTCCCCCCCAAGATGGATCCTGTAGGGATCCCGCTTTGGGAAGGAAATGGCACAGGAGTTGGATATGCAAGGACAAGAGCAACCCACCGTCGTGATTACCGGAGCTTCCTCGGGTGTTGGCCTGTACTCAGCTTTGGCCTTGGCCAAGCGCGGCTGGCACGTGGTGATGGCCTGTCGGGATCTGGACAAAGCCTACCGGGTGGCCCAACAAGTGGGGATCCCCCAGGGCAGCTATACCCTGATGCAGATCGATCTGGCCAGCTTGGCCAGCGTGCGGCGGTTTGTCGAGCAGTTCCGCAACTGGGGCCGTTCCTTGGACGCCTTGGTCTGCAATGCCGCCATCTACATGCCCCTGCTCAAGCAGCCCCTGCGCAGCCCGGAAGGATATGAGCTGACCATGGCCACCAACCATCTGGGGCATTTCTTGCTCTGCCATTTGATGTTGGAGGATCTGAAACGCTCCACCTATCCAGATCGGCGGCTGGTGATCTTGGGCACGGTTACCCACAATCCCAAAGAGCTGGGGGGTAAGATCCCACCCCAACCCCACCTGGGGGATCTGCGGGGGTTTGCCCAGGGCTTTAAGGATCCCATCAGCATGGCGGACGGCGGCAAATTTGAACCGGTGAAAGCCTACAAAGACAGCAAAGTCTGCAATATCCTCACCATGCGCGAGCTACACCGTCGCTTCCACGAAAGCACTGGCATCACCTTCCTCTCCCTCTATCCGGGGTGTGTAGCCACCACGGCTCTGTTCCGCCATCACTATCCCCTGTTTCAAAAACTTTTCCCCTGGTTTCAAAAAAACATCACGGGCGGATTTGTTTCTCAGGAATTAGCCGGAGAGCGGGTGGCCCAAGTGGTGGCCGATCCCGAGTTTCGTCGGTCGGGGTTCTACTGGAGCTGGGGCAACCGGCAACGCAAGAATGCCAAGCCCTTTAACCAAGAAGTCTCTGACGAGGCGGCAGACGATGCCAAGGCCAAACTGCTTTGGGATCTCAGCGAAAAATTGGTGGGTGTGCCCCAGTTGGCGGCCCTTTAGCCCGAAATGTTCCCCTCTTTATATGTTGTTAGGAGACGAGCATGAATGCTGCTTTGGATAGTGCCAATGCCCTTAACTTTCAGTGCGAAACCGGCAACTACCATACCTTTTGCCCGATTAGTTGTGTAGCTTGGCTTTATCAAAAAATTGAAGACAGCTTCTTTTTGGTCATCGGCACCAAAACCTGTGGCTACTTTCTGCAAAACGCCATGGGGGTGATGATCTTTGCCGAGCCCCGCTATGCCATGGCGGAGCTGGAAGAGGGGGATATTAGCGCCAAGCTCAACGACTATGAGGAGCTGAAGCGGCTGTGCCTGCAAATTCAACGAGATCGCAATCCCAGCGTGATTGTCTGGATCGGCACCTGCACCACCGAGATCATCAAAATGGATCTGGAGGGCCTAGCCCAGAAGCTGGAAGGGGAGATCGGGATCCCGATTGTGGTGGCACGGGCCAATGGCCTCGACTACGCCTTTACCCAAGGGGAAGATACGGTTTTGGCCTCGATGGCTCAGCGCTGCCCAGAGCAGGTGCGGGCAGAGGAGCAGGAAACCCGCGGGGGTCTCCAGGCCCTTTTCTACGGGCTCCGCTCCGGAAAAAAGAAAGAGGAGGAAGGCTTCCACAAGCATCCCCCCTTGGTGATCTTCGGCTCGGTGCCCGATCCGGTGGTGACCCAACTCACCCTGGAGCTGAAAAAACACGGGATCCGCGTCTCCGGCTGGTTGCCGGCCAAACGCTATGGAGAGCTGCCGGCCATCGAGCCGGGCACCTACGTGGTGGGGGTGAATCCTTTCCTCAGCCGCACGGCCACCACGCTGGTACGCCGCAAAAAGGCTAAGCTCATCACCGCTCCTTTTCCCATCGGGCCGGATGGCACCCGCGCCTGGATAGAAGCCATTGCCCGCGAGCTGGGGATCCCGACGCCAGGCTTGGCAGAGCGGGAAGCGGAAGTGTGGAACCATCCCCAGGTTCGGGATTATCGGGAGCTGCTGCGGGGCAAGAGTGTTTTCTTCATGGGCGATAACCTGCTGGAGATCTCGCTGGCCCGTTTCCTGGTGCGCTGTGGCATGACGGTGCAGGAAATTGGGATCCCTTACATGGACAAACGCTACCAGGCGGCTGAGCTGGCCCTCTTGGAGCGCACCTGCGAAGAGATGGGAGTGCCCAAGCCCACCATCGTAGAGAAGCCGGATAACTACAACCAAATCCAGCGCATCAAGGCCCTGCAGCCGGATCTGGTGATCACAGGTATGGCCCACGCCAACCCCCTAGAGGCGCGCGGGATAACCACCAAGTGGTCGGTGGAGTTTACCTTCGCCCAGATCCACGGCTTCGGCAACACCCAGGCTCTGCTGGAGCTGGTGACCCGACCGCTGCGGCGCAATGCTGCCCTCAAAGGCTTGGGTTGGGAGCGGCTGGTGCGAGAAGAAGCCCCTGTCTAATTCTCCGGCTCCTCATTGTCAAACAGTAGACCGTCTAGGTGATCTGGCAGTTGCTGCCGGTCGATCCAGACCATGCCCGCCAGAATAGCTTCGGCCTCGTTTTGAAAGTAGCCGTAGGCTTTGGTGCCAATCTCCGACTCGCAAGAGCCATCTTGCTGGAGCAGCCGGCAGCGAAAGATAAACCCCTTCTCTGTAGCTTGGGTGGTGATGCTGATACATTTACGCTGAACACTGCTGAACATCACTGTTCAACTATGCAGCGATAGCATTCTGTTTGTTTCCATTCGCGTTAGCGGGACGGAGTCCAAACAGAATGGCGGTATCCCGCAAAGCTTTGAGTAGAATACCCAAAGCGCAGTTTCCGTGTCGTCTTACTACCAATTTTCTGCTTTGCTTTGGCTACCATGTTGGCAGACTCGAAAGTAAACAGAAAGATCAACTGGTAGTAATCCGTACTGAACATATTATACATTATTTTCAGTATAGTTGAGCTTATTATTGACTAGAGTCATGCTCCAGTTGCGGTGGATGTGCTCGGCCATGGCAGGGATCCCGGCTCGCGAGGGGGTAATTGTCAACTCAGAGGGTGCTCAACACCTCTCGCGCGGCGGCTAGAGTTTTCTCCACATCGGCCTCTGTGTGGGCCAGGGAGGTGAAGCCGGCCTCAAATTGCGAGGGCGCCAGATAGACTCCCCGCTCCAACATGCCGCGATGGAAGCGGGCAAATTTCTGCAGATCGGAAGTCTTGGCCTCTTCGTAGTTGCGCACCGGGCCGGCAGTAAAAAAGAAGCCAAACATGCCGGGCAGATAGCCCCCGCACATCTCATGCCCCGTTTCCCGCGCGATCTGCAATAGCCCCGTCGCCAACTTCTCGGTAATCCGCTCCAGGTACTCGTAGGTGCCCGGACGACGCAAAATATCCAGCGTCTGGATCCCTGCTGTCATGGCCAGGGGGTTGCCGGAAAGAGTCCCTGCCTGATACATCGGCCCCGCTGGAGCCACCATTTCCATAATTTCTCGCCGACCGCCGTAGGCCCCCACCGGCAGGCCGCCGCCGATGACCTTGCCCAGGGTCGTTAAATCGGGGATGACCCCAAACTTGGCCTGTACACCGCCATAGCTGATGCGAAAGCCGGTCATCACCTCGTCAAATACCAGCAGGGCCCCGTACTTTTGGGTGAGATCTCGCAAGCCTTCCAAGAAGCCCGGCTGGGGGGGAATAAAGCCGGCATTGCCCACCACCGGCTCTAGGATGACTCCGGCAATGGAGTCGGGGTGCTGTTCAAACAGGGCCTTGACTGCCTCCAGGTCGTTGTAGGGAGCCGTCAGCGTAGCGCTGGTAGCTGCCTTGGGCACCCCCGGCGAGTCTGGCAAGCCCAGCGTGGCCACCCCCGAACCGGCTTTCACCAAAAACATGTCCGCATGGCCGTGGTAGCAGCCCTCAAACTTGATCACCTTTTCCCGACCGGTATAGGCCCGCATCAAGCGCAGCACCGCCATGCAAGCTTCGGTGCCGGAATTGACAAAGCGCACCATCTCCACACTGGGCACCGCCTCAATGACCCGCTCCGCCAGCTCATTTTCCAGAACGCATGGGGCGCCGAAGCTGGTGCCTTTCTCCAAAGCTCGGCGCAGAGCCTCAATGACCTCGGGGTGAGCGTGGCCAACAATCGCCGGCCCCCAACTGCCGATGTAGTCGATGTATTGGTTGCCGTCCACATCCCAGGCGTAGGCCCCTGAGACGCGGTCGAACACGACGGGATCCCCGCCCACCGACTTGAAGGCGCGCACCGGAGAACTCACTCCCCCCGGCATGAGACTTTGTGCCCGGGCAAAAATCTGTTTGGAGCGGGTGGTGTTAAACGAGGTGGAGTGGAGAGTGCTGGTCATAGAGCATAAGGAGCTTTCAACGCATTACCAAGGCTAGCAAGCAAGGGAGCTTTCTGGTGAGCCCTTTTACCGACCATGAAACTACAAACCCATTCCCGCCAGTGTGTCGATCACCTGCTCCAGGATCAGGGTAAGGTTGGGATGGGAGGTCTCGAACAGGCCCAGCGCCTCTCCAATGCGATCTCTATGCCCTTGGCTCTGTTTGCTCTCGGTTCGGGATCCCAGCTCGGCCAGCACCGCTTCCACTTCCTGGCGAATGGTGGCAATTTGCTGTCGCTGCTTTTCGTCCAGGCCAGGGGTTTTTTGCAGCTCAACATCCAGATCGTGCAGCAGTTGTCGCAGTTTCGATTCGGCCATTCTGTAAAGAGACCTTAACGACTTGAGAACCGATTGAGTTTTGACCACCCTGCCTCAATCATACGGTCTGATGGGTTGAAGCAGGGATCCCTCTATCTAGGGTCTAAGAGCGGGTAAGCGGCGAAGGTTAACTTTTGCAGCCGGGGATCCCAGCATTGGAGCAACTCCCATAGGATGGGCAGTAGCCTTGCTGTCTAACCCCATGTCTGAGCTGGCATTGGCCCTAGTAGGGGCGGCGGTTGCTGTTGCCCTTTTCATGGGAATTTTTGTCTGGGAACAAAGACGCAGCCAAGAATTGCTGCAGCGGTGGGCGGCAAAGCATGGCTACTCCATTTTGAGCCAGGAGGCGCGGTATTGGCGGCTGGGGCCTTTTTCCGGGAGCACTTCCAAGTATCAACGGGTATTCCGTGTGCGGATACGGGATCCGTGGGGCAAGAACGCACCGGCTGGGTGAGGTTAGGGAACTGGTGGCTGGGGCTTTTGTCGGATCAGGCTGAGGAGCGGTGGGAGTAGGCTGGGGTTGAACCATGGAAAGGGAAAGCGATGAACGGGATCAAGGGGTGGAAAAAGCTGAAGGGGGTGGCGTGGCTGGGCCTGGTACTGGCGGTGGCCCTGTTGGGTTGGAACATAATCGCCGGAGGCGGAGCGATGGCCAGTCCCGCTGAGGGATCCCGAATGTTGACGGTTACAGGACAGGGATCGGTCTCGGTGGAGAACTCCATTGCCCTCATTCGCTTAGGGGTAGTCATTCAAGGGGAGACGGCGCAATCGGTACAACAACAGGTGGCAGAACGCTCAGAGCGGCTGGTCAATCGCCTCAAGGAGCTGCAAGTAAGCGCTCTGCAAACCACCGGCATTTCCCTCTACCCGCAATACGACTACCGGGATGGCCAGCCTCGCCTAACGGGTGTGCAGGGGCAAAACAGTCTGCAATTCGAGGTGCCCGTGGCCAGAGCCGGGCAAGTGCTGGATGAAGCCGTGGCCGCCGGAGCCACCCAGGTGGAATCGGTCAGTTTCCGGGCCGATGAAGCCACCCTGTTGGAGGCGCGCAGCCGCGCCCTAACCCAAGCCGTGCAAGATGCCCAACGTCAAGCCCAGGATGTGCTGGGGGCCTTGAACCTGAGCATCCGTTCCGTCGAGCGCATCCAGATTCAGAGCGATGGCTACATGATCCCGCCGCCGATCCCCTTTGCCCGCGCCGACTATGCCCGTCTAGAAACGGCATCCACACCGGTGGAGGGGGGACAGCAAACCGTGCGCGCCCAAGTCACCCTCGAGCTCCGTTACTAAGCCTCTGCTCTGTTGCTGGAATGATTCACAAATGTTCACCGCATGGATTTCAGCTCTCCCGCCAAAAGATTCCTACTCAGGGCAAGCCTTGGACAGCAACAGACACCGGCTCCGCAATGATCTGTCAATAATCCAATTACTTGGTTATGGTCATTCCAAACTAGATTGAGACACTCCCCAGGCGTTCCGCACTGCTGCCCAAGCGCTCCGCGCTGCTTCTGGAAACCACCCTCACATCCAACCCCTCCCCCAGAAGGAGTCAGCCCTCACCCCCAACCCCTCTCCCTCTGGGAGAGGGGAGTTGGGAAGCGATGCAACAGAAATGTTTCATTCCTGTTTATTTAAATGACTATAATTTAACCAACTCGGCAAAGTTGAAGCGGCTGCTGTTTGCTACCGCATTAGAATAACGATGGAAAGTTGCGGGTAGTTTGCTTTCCCGGATTTTCTCGCCATCCTGCCTCAGTTTGTCTATGGATCCCAGACCGGAGAGCGCTAGTGCAGCTCCTGCGCCTGAGAAGGCGAAACTCGTCTCTGGCAGAAGTCAAGACGGCAGTCTGCAAGCCCGTGTACTGATTGTGGATGATAGCTACATGGTGGCAGAGATGCTGTCCAACTTTTTGGGCAAGCAGGGCTGCAGTATTTCTTATGCTTTGGATGGCCTCTCCGCGCTGGAGCAAATTCGCCGCCAACCCCCAGATCTGATCATTGCCGATTGGGTCATGCCCTCCCTGAACGGCCTAGACCTGTGCCGTCAACTGCGGCAACTGCCGGAATATGCTTGGGTGTACTACATCATTATGACTGCCCGCGAGGGCAACGATAGCATGGAGCGGGCTTTGGAGGCAGGCGCCGATGAGTTTCTTTCCAAACCCTTTCAGGCTGCAGAGCTGCTGACGCGGGTGCGGGCAGGGCTGCGCATTGTAGAAAGTCGCCGCCAGCAATATCTGCTCAAAACTGGGCAAAAATCTCCTCCCTCTCCCCCCAAGTCGATTGGTTTGGAGGTGGGTAACCGTCAGGATTTGGTGGCTCGTTTGCCGCTGCGGGTGGCCCAGGCCCGTGCCCAATCGGAACCCCTCAGCTTGTTTGTGCTGCGCTTGGCCAACCTCGGTTCTCTGGCACAAGAGCTGGAAGCTGACGGTCGGGGTGCTCTTCTCAAGCTGTTTAGAGAGCGCCTGGCCAATAACCTGCGCGATGGAGACGACCTGTTTTGCTACGACGAGGGGCAGTTTATCATTCTGCTGCCGGGGAGCACCTTGGCTGCTGCGCAAATGGCTGCCGAACGCTGCTGTCAGCGGATGATTCAGGATCCCTTTGTGGTGAATGGGCGGGCGCTGCCGGTGCAGCTCCAGTTTGGAGCGGCCAGCCTCATGGACAGCGATGATCCCAAGGGGGTGGCTCTGTTGCGTCGGGCTGCCCAGGCTATGCGAGATAGCAGGAATGTGCACAGCTCGGTGGTGACTGCTCCCCATCCCATCCCAGTTTCCGACCGCGTCAGCGGAACGGAGTCCTCAGAGCTGCTGAAACGCCTGCAGCGTCTGGAAAAAGAAAACGCCGAACTGCGCCGAGAGCTGGAGACTCGCCTCAGGCAGATTGAGGATCTCCGCCAACACCATCAAGAGCTGAGTCGAAAGATGCAGGCTCCTGCACCGGAGTCAACCACAGCGGGATCCCTGGCCCATAGACCCTTCCGCTTGCGGCGGCGAAAACTCCGGCAGCTTTGTCTGAAGCGTCAACTGAGCCGTAGAAGACCGCGCCTGGCCTTGGGGCGGCTGAGCAGGTAGTGATGGGCTGAGCGAACGACGGGAGAGACACAAAGGAGGTGCCAAAGGCCATGGCGAGCATTCTTCAGGGTCAAATGGCCGGATCTGGGAGCTGGAGACCAGCAGGAAGATGGTTCCTGAACAACATTGAGCTCATCTTGACGGCGGTGGGAATAGGGGTAATCCTGCTGAGTGGTTTTGTGGCCAGCCGCAGCGCTTTTTCGCTAGAAACGGCAACGGCGGTCAGCGCCACTTTGGTGGGGGTTATCCACGGGATCCTCTTTTGGCTGTTGCGACGGCGGCAGAGACAGGTGAGGCGGGAGGCAATCGGGCAAATTCGGGAAATGCTAGAAGATTTGGGCAAAAACCGCCTGCAAACCATCAAGATGAGCTTGTACATGGTGCAGGCGCGTCAACCGGAACAGGAAGAGCGAACCCGACAAAGCTTTGACCGCGTTTATCAGATCCTGGCGGAGATGAGCACCTTGATCGACCACATTTCGGAAGAATCTCTGGCCGGCTGGCGCCATCGCTACCGGCAAACTCTACAGCGGGTTGAGTCGGAGTCTCAGTAGTCTTTAAAGTGACTTCAGGGATCCCTTGAGGAGTTGGCTGAGCCGGTGGACGGTCGGATTTCGGGAAGCACCCAATTGCTTGGTCTGGTTGGGGATCCGGTGGCCCACAGCTTATCCCCGGCCATGCACAACGCTGCTTTGGCGGCTATGGGGGAAAACTACTGCTATGTGCCGTTTCCGGTGGCTCCAGAACACTTGGCGACGGCGGTGGCAGGGCTGGCGGCCATCGGGGTGCGGGGATTTAACGTCACGATCCCCCACAAACAGGCCATTCTCCCGCTCCTGAGCCAAATTGAGGCGCGGGCAGCAGCGGTAGGGGCGGTGAATACGGTTTACCCCTTGCCAGAGGGCGGGTGGGCGGGCACCAATACCGATATCGATGGCTTTGTGCAGCCTTTGCTGGGTCTGGAAAAAGGGATCCCTACTCTCATTCTGGGATCCGGGGGGGCAGCGCGGGCGGCCATCCAAGGCTGTTTGGAGTTGGGGCTGGGGCCGGTGCGGGTGGCGGGGCGATCCCCCAACTCATTGCTGGCCTTGCAACAGACCTGGCCTCAGGTGGAGACGGTGAACTGGGCGGAGTTGAATTGCTACCTGTCTCAGACGCGGCTTTTGGTCAACACCACCCCCGTGGGCATGCACAAGCCGGGATCCCCTGGCGGTCAGGAGCTCTCTCCCCTGAGCCGGGAGCAACTGGGCCTGCTGTCTCCGGGTGCCATCGTCTACGACCTGATCTATGTGCCGGATCCCACTCCTCTGCTGCGGATGGCCGCCGAGTTGGGACATACCCCCATCAGTGGGCTGGAGATGCTGGTTCAGCAGGGGGCCAAGGCCCTGTCGCTTTGGCTGGGAGGCAGGCCTGTGCCGGTGGAGGTGATGCGGCAGGCAGCTCAACACCAGTTGGCCCAGGTTTAGGGTCACTCCAGGCCAGTTGGAAGCCCTCTCTCAAGGTGTAATGAGATAACAACAACTACCGGGCTAGCAATCCAAGGTTGTTTCCCGCTCCCAGGGCGTGATCTGACGGTTGTATTCCTGCCACTGTTGGCGTTTGAGCTTGAGGTAGGCATTCACAAAGGGATCCCCAAGCCTGCTGCGGAACAGGGTGTTTTGGTCTAAATGGTTGAGGGCTTCGACCAGAGAGCCGGGCAACGTTGGGGCATTGGGGAGGGGATCCGTGTAGGTGTTGTTGTCGCAGCGGGGGCCAGGATCCCGTTGGTGTTGGATCCCGTCCAGACCGGCGGCAATGAGACCAGCAGCCAAAAGATAGGGATTGGCGGCAGCATCGGCCAAACGCAGTTCAAACCGCCCGGCATCCGGGATCCGAATGGCGTGGGTGCGATTATTGCCGCTGTAGCTGATCGTATTGGGAGACCAGGTGGCCCCAGAGAGCGTGACGGGGGCATTGAGGCGACGATAAGAATTGACCGTCGGGTTGGTGAGGGCACACAAAGCAGGTGCATGGTGTAGCACCCCGCCGATGAAGTGATAGGCCAGTTGAGAAAGCCCCAATTCCCCTTGGGGATCGGCGAATAGGTTTTGCTCCCCCTGCCAAAGAGAAATATGGGTGTGGCAGCCGTTGCCCGTCAGATGGGCAAAGGGTTTGGGCATAAAGGTGGCCCGGTAGCCATGCTTTTCGGCAATGCTTTTCACCATGTATTTGAAAAAGGCGTGGCGATCAGCCGTAACTAGGGCATCGTCAAACCGCCAGTTCATTTCAAATTGGCCGTTGGCATCTTCGTGATCGTTTTGATAGGGATCCCAGCCCAGCTTCTGCATGCCATCGCAGATGTCCCGGATCACCGAGAAACGCCGCATCAAACTTTGCTGGTCATAGCAGGGCTTGGCCTGCCGGTCGCGCTCATCGGAAATGGCCCACTCTTCTGGCGACAGAAGCATGAACTCGCATTCGATCCCCGTCTTGACTTGAAAGCCCATGGCTTCTGCTTGGGACAACACCTTCTTCAATACCCAGCGGGGGGTTTGTGGCAAGGGATCCCCGTTGACCTGAATTAGATCGGCAGGCATCCAGGCCACTTCCGGCTGCCAGGGCAGTTGAAACAAGCGCTCGCGCTCCGGCTGGGCAAACACATCGGGGTCTGCAGGCGTCAAGTCCAACCAGGCAGCAAACCCGGCAAATCCAGCCTGACCCTCTGCCATGAAGTCGATAGCTGAGGCAGGCACCAGCTTGGCCCGTTGGATCCCAAACAGGTCGGTAAAAGAGAGCAGAAAGTAGTTGATCCCTTGGGCGCGGGCAATTTCAGAAAGCGGCTGTGTCATGTACCCAAGCTAGGTCTTGGCCTCAGGTAGAGATGTGTCTTTCCGCACAAAAATAGATCTTTATCAAAAGAAACGGCCAGGAAGACAAACACCGCCATTTGTATTCGCCCAGGGTTGCGCAGCAATGGGAAAATTCTCCCCTGGCCAACAATTACCCGTTGATGTTCCTTCCCGCTTTTGAGTCAGCCCAGATGGTTGCCAAGGCGGGGTGGAAGTTGAATGCCAAGAGGGCCAGCAAGCCATCGTTTCGAGCAGTACCTCTGGGCATGAAGGCCGGGGCGTCTGCGCCGTGGCTCCCTCAGTGAAAGTGAATTAGGATGGGAAAGCGTGGTTTTGCCGTGTCGGCCCGCTTATTCTTCTCTTGGGTAGGTCTGGAGCAGCGCAGATGGCAGTTTACGAGGGCAATTTTGTTCAGACGGAGGATCTGCGTCTAGCCATCGTCATCGGTCGGTTTAACGACCTAATCACCGGCAAATTGTTAGAAGGGTGCCAAGACGCGCTGAAGCGGCATGGTGTGGATGTCGGCCCGGAGAGCAAGCAAGTGGACTACTACTGGGTGCCCGGCAGTTTTGAGGTGCCTTTGCTGGCTCACCAACTGGCCCAATCTCGCCGTTATGATGCCATCATCTGTCTGGGGGCAGTGATTCGCGGGCAAACTCCCCACTTCGACTATGTGGCAGCGGAGGTCTCCAAGGGCATTGCGGCGGCAGGATTTCGTACCGGCGTGCCGGTCATTTTCGGGATCATCACCGCCGATACCCTGCAGCAGGCTCTGGAGCGAGCCGGGGTCAAGAGCAACAAAGGTTGGGAATACGCCATGAGTGCCCTGGAGATGGCTACTCTGATGCGCCAAGTTGCCCCCGTGCTCCAAGGCAGCTACGGCCACAGCGGCAACGGGGCCGGATCCCGTCCGTCTCTGCCCGGTGGAGCGGAAGCCCTGCAGTCTACCCTGGACAGCGCTGCTTATTGACGACGGGTGAGGCGAGTCAGCACTTCGTTGGAACGCTGCACAAAGGCCCGCACGGCTGCCGGGTCAAAGCTTTTCTGGGTAATCAAAGCCAAATCGTAGATGTGATTGCAGATGAGGTGAACCAAGTCGGGATCCCGACCCTGATCGGCAAGAGATTGCAGGTTTTGGATGAGGGGATGGGCCGTGTTCAGAACCAGCGTGTGCTCCTCCAGAAACTCCAGCGGCTTCTGCTGGATGACGGCGTTGAGCTCCTGCAGGCGCCGCAGCGTCTCCGGCAGCAAGATCATGGCCGGAACCGACTCTGATTTAAGAGCTTCTGCTTTGATCTGCAACTTGTCTTTGCCCAGGGCTTGTCGGAAGAGATCGATCAACTTTTGGCTGCGGGTTTTTTGCGTTACCGGATCCACAATTTCGGCGGCTTTGTCTTTATCCACCAGCGTTTCATCCAGCTCAGAGTCCACCCGCTTAAATTGGATCCCTTCTTCTTTGTATTCCCGCTCCAAAAAGCTGCTGAAGTGGCTGTCGATCCAGCTATCCAACATGATCACTTCCAGCCCCTGGGAGCGGTGGAGATCAATGTAGGCGCTCTGGGCCGCCTCATCGGTGGCGTAGTAAACTCGCTTGTTTTGCTTGTCGCGGGTGCGCTCCAGGTACGCTTTCAGGGTCACATATTCGGGTTTGTCAGCAGGGGATCCGGCCACTCGGAAAATGAGAATATCCTTGATCTGGGCAAAGAACTTGTCATTGTTCATCGCCCCAAACTTCATAAAGAGGCTGATGTCGGGCCAGACCTTGACGTATTTTTCGTAATCTTCCCTGTATAGTTCATTGAGACGATCCGCCACCTTTTTGGCAACGTGATCCCCAATGCGTCTTACGGTGCGGTCATTTTGCAAGAAGCTGCGAGAGACGTTGAGGGGAATATCCGGACTGTCGATGGCCCCCCGCAGAGGTAGGAGGAACTTGGGGATAACTTCCTCACAGTTATCTTGGACAAAGACTTGATTGCAGAACAGCTTGACTTGACCCTTGGTGGGATCAATATCTGGGCGCAACTTGGGAAAATAGAGGATCCCTTGCACGATGAAGGGATAGTCGGTGTTGATGTGCACCCAGAAATGGGGATCCTCTTGAAAGGGATAGAGGTAGCGATAAAACTCTAGGTAATCCTCATCTTTGAGTTCGGAAGGTGAGGTTCTCCACAGGGGCTTTTGCTTGTTGATCACTTCCCCGTTTAACTTGATGGGAACGGGGATGAAATCGCAGTATTTACGAACCAATTCCCGAATGCGGCTTGGCTCCAGGTATTCTTCGTTTTCGGGGGTGATGTAAAGGGTAACGGTGGTGCCGATGCTGGAGCGCTCAGAATCGGAGAGGGTAAAAGTAGTGGTGCCGTCACAAGCCCACTTCACCGGCGTGCTGCCGGGCCGATAGGAGAGGGTGTCGATCTCCACCCGCTGCGACACCATAAAAGAGGAGTAGAATCCTAGACCAAAGTGGCCAATGATTGCTTGCTCTGCGTCTTTGCCCTTGTACTTTTGAATGAACTCTTCAGCGCTGGAAAAAGCCACCTGGTTGATGTATTTTTTCACTTCCTCGGCAGTCATGCCAATGCCGTTATCGGCCACCGCTAAGGTCTTGGCCTCCTTGTTGAGGGCAATCGTAATCTCCGGCTCTGGGAGATCTGCCACTTCGCCGGCAAGGCTGGCCATCTTCAGCTTGGTGATGGCATCAGCAGCATTGGAGATCAGCTCCCGCAAGAAGATCTCTCGATCCGAGTAGAGAGACTGCTTGATGATGGGAAAGATGTTCTCGGTGTGGATGGTGATGGATCCCTGTTCCAGCACGGTCATAGGTGGCTCAGCACTCAAACAAGCTCAGTGCTAATCTACAGAGACCGAAAAGTCCCCGACAAGCAGGCTCTTTTTCGGAAATCCGCACTCGCAACCGAACCGGCTCTCTAGAGCTGAGCTGCTCCGGGCGGAGCTTGGGTTTGGCCGTTGGCGTCAGCGGCGCGGAGTGCTTCATCCAAAGCCAACTGTTGAGCCCAATCTTGGCCGACTCGAATGGTGACATCGGAGTTGAGAACGCCAGTAGATTCTACCCGCACTTCTCCCAGGCCAATGGCGGCGCGGATCTGTTTAGCCCCCTCCCGATCCCCGCTCTGGGCGAGGATCTCCGTTTGCTGCAGCACCTGGGTGCTGTCTTCCACGGCAAAAGCATGGACGTATCCTTGTCTCACCAATTCTTGCACCATACGGCGGGCCATCCCCGGCTCTCCGGTCGCGTTTTGCACGGCTATGCGCAGGCGGTGTGGAGGAATGCGGGCTACCTCTGCCTCCAGGCCAAAGTGGGAGACGGCCACCCGTCGGATCCCGGCTGGATCCGGCAGCCAGTAGCTGGTGGAGAATTCTCCCGGCTGACTGAAGCGGCCCGGCAGCAGCACCAGGTCGATGCGATCGCCCCCAGAGGTGAGGACAAACTTGGCCAAGCTCAGAACCTCTTCCCAGGTGAGGTTGGTATCGAGGTTGGTGCGGACGACCTGCAAAATCTTTGGGATCCGCGGCCAGACGGCAGGAGAGAGCAGTTCCCGGCTCAGGGCCCGCAGCAATTCCTGTTGCCGTTGCACCCGACCGATATCCCCCAATCCCAGGTGATCGCGGCGAAAGCGGGCAAAGTGGTGGGCTTGTTCTCCATTGAGGCGTTGCCAGCCGGGCTCCAGGTGGATGAACAACTGCTGGGTGTGATCTGCGTACTGCATCGGTTCCGGCACGTAGATTTCCACGCCGCCCACCGCATCGATCAGCTCTTCCAGAGCATCGGTATTGAGGCGAATGTAGCGGTCAATCGGGATCCCACCCATCAAGTGGCTGACCACCTGAGCCGTCAGCGCCGGGCCCCCTGCCAAGTTGGCAGCATTGATCTTGGCCACACCAAAGCCAGGCAAGCGCACACGAGTGTCGCGGGGGATGGACAAAACGGTAATCCGCCGCGCCTGGGGATCAAAGCGGGCCAAGAGAATGGTGTCGCTGCGGGTGTGGAAGCGATCTCGCTCTGTGGGCAAGGGCAGGGTGGGATCCGGGTTGTCCGTGCCGAGAATGAGGATATGCAACGAGCGATCCAGAGCCGCAGCCCGTAAGGCATCGGGACGGAAGGCTTCTTGTTCTGCAGGTGTGAGGGAAGTTGGGATCACCTGACGGGGCAACATCACGGCCAAGAGGGCACCGGCAGAACCCGCCAACACAGCCGTGAACCCCAACAACAGCCAGAGGATCCCCTGACGAATGGCCTGCTGACGAGCTGCGCGGACACGGTCAGGACGGGGGGGATAGTGGAAGGAGGGCATCAGGTCAGACCAGGCCTCGCGAGCGCGTACAGGAAAGGGTGTACTGTCTGGGTGGTGTTGCCAACTCCACCAATTCAAGGCCATGTTATCCCATCCTTATTCCTTAGAGTTGTCTAGACCCAACTTCACAGGGGGATCCCTGCAGCCGTTGTTGGGAAAGTCAGAGGTGCATCTTTGGCTGCAGACAGTCCCCCCGTTGGAGAAGTTGCTCCCCCAGCTCGGCCTTCTTTCCCCTGAAGAATGTCGGCGGGCAGAGCGTTTACAACTGCCGGCGGATCGGCGCCGCTTTCTGGCCGGTCGTCTTGGGTTGCGGAGCTTGCTCAGCCGCTACAGCGGCATTCCACCCCAGGCGATCCCCCTCGACCACAGTTCTACCGGCAAACCCTACTGGCGGGATCCACCCCTGCCGCTGCAGTTTAACCTCAGCCACTCCCACGAGCGCGTCCTGATCGGCCTGAGATGGCAATACCGCATTGGAGTGGATCTGGAATGGGTTCGACCTGTGCTCCGCTGGCAGCGCATCGCCCAACGCTATTTTTCGGCTGCTGAGCAGGGCCGTTTGGCCAGCTGTCCAGCTCCAGAGCGGGATGCCCTTTTCTTTCAAATGTGGACACAAAAGGAGGCGCTCCTGAAGGGAACAGGCAGGGGTCTGGCCGGCTCTGCAGCTTTGGACGGGGACTCTTGCTGGGTAACCCTACCCCTTCAGGTTGCCGGTGGCTACGTCGCTGCGGTAGCCCTTGAAATAAGGAAAGACGGAGAGGAAGCCCCAGCCGTGCGGCTCTACGAGGATGTGGATGGCTAGACAGGGCAGAAGGGAATCAAAACCTCTCCGCCTAGAGATGCTATCTTGAGTTTCCAGGCTACTCGCAGAGGAGTGAGAAGGGAGGAGTGAGAAGTGAGAAGGAGGAATCTCTTCTCTTTGCTCTTTTCTCTTTGCTCTTTCCTCTCTCCTCGTTGTTGCAATGTTAAACAGGTTCTGTCATTTCCTGGTGCTGGGAATCTGGCTATCGGCCCTCATGATTGGGATCCCGCATCCGGTATGGGCGCGGGATCTCTCCAGACAAACGCCGCAGGAGAAGGTGGTTGAGTTGGGCACTGCCGACAATCAGTTGGTGTTTGCGCCCAAGGAACTGTCTTTTCGCAACGGCAGCCTCTACCGTCTTTGCCTGAGCAACCCCAGCCAATTGAAACATTATTTCAGCGCCAAAGATTTTGCCGATGCCGTTTGGACCCGTAAGTTGGACGTGGCCGGCGTGGAAATTAAGGGCCAGATCCGAGAACTGGAGCTGAAGCTAGGCGCTTCGGTGGAGTGGCAATTTATTCCTCTGAAATCTGGGGTCTATTCTCTGGTTTGCACTATTCCCGGCCATGCAGAAGCAGGTATGGTGGGGCAGATTACCATCGGCGATTGAGATCCTCTTCCTGGGCTACCCGGCCAAAAGGGGATAGAAAAGAGAAAGACGCTGCCAGGCCAATCCATGAAAAACCCGCTCACGCCCAAAGCCCTTCGCGCCACCGACGCGAACGCGGAACACTGGACTCGGGGATGCCAGGCAGCCCCCCCTCGAAAGAGCAGGCTCTCCCTTTCGGAACGGGTTGCCGGCTATGCCATAGCGCTTCTCTCCCTCACTGCCGTCCACGGGATCCGCTACTACAACGAACCACAACTGACCGTCGGCAGCCGTTCTCCGCAGACGTTTCTCGCCCCTGCTGCGGCGGAGATTGAAGATGTGGAGGCTACCCAGGCCCGACAAGCTGAGGCGCGACGGCGGGTGGTTCAGGCCCTCAAAATCAACAGCACCGCCAACGACAGCATGCGGCAAAACCTGGAGGGTCTCCTGGCTGAGGTGGAAGCCATCCGACAAGAGGCAGGGCCTCTGCCCTATGTTTCTGTCCAGTTGCTGTCTCTGCCAACGCAGATCTACCTGCGCCAGCTTTCCCCGGAGGAGTGGGAACCCTTCCAGGCTCGCGCCCGACAAGAGGCCATCCGCGGAGCCACCCCATCTCCTTCAGAAGAGCCCTCTTCTGGGCGACCGGAGCAGCTTCCTCCGGAGCAGCGGGCTAAGCAAGAGCTTGTCGAGGTTTGGCAGCGGGTCTGGTTGGACGGATCGGCCACCCAGATGGCGGCGACGGATCCCTATACCCAGTTGATTGCCCAGGTGGAAGCGGCGCAGCAGCGCTATCGGGCAGCTTTGCCGGCTCTGGAGCAGCTCACCCCCCCTGTTCCGGCCACCGTTCTCAACTTGGCAGATGCGGATTGGCAGCATTTGCAAACCTTGAGCCGGCGGGTCTTGGAGCGCCTGCAGAAGATAGGGATTGTGGATGGCCTGCCCCGCGAAGTTCGCGCCGAAGGGATCCAAGCCCAACTGGACGATTTGATTTTTCCGGGCAGCGCCGCCCAACGACAGGAGCTGCAGGCCCTGGTCTATCAGTGGCTGCAGCAGGTGCTCATTCCCAACGTGGAGGTGGATCCCCAGCGCACCGAGCAGCGCATCCGCGCCGAGCTGGAAAAAGTCGAGCCGGTTCTGATCTCGGTTGCCGAGAACCAGGTGATCGTGCGAGCAGATCAGGTCATCACTCCCGAAATTTTTCTCATCTTGGATCACTTTGGGCTTACCCAGCGCGGGATCAACATCTGGGGCTTGGTGGGAGTGGCCGGAGTGATGGGCATGGGCCTGGCTGTCTTTGTGCCTCTGCAACAACGCTTGAGGCCGGGATTGCGCCGCCGGGATCGGGTGTTGATCCTCATAGTTTCCCTGACCGCTCCCCTTTTGGCGGCCTTGTTCAAGCTGGAGTTCAGCTCCCTGCCGGCAGTGGGGCTGTTGCTGGGCAGTTTTTACGGGGCAGGGCTGGGCTTGGTGGTGGTGGTAGGCCAGGCGCTGTTTTTGCCCTTGGTCTCCCCTGTCAACCTGCTCACCCTTGTACCCTTGCTCTCCGGCAGCGTGGTGGCCTCTGCCCTGGCCGGGCGTTCCCGTTCCCGCGAAGAGCTGGCCTTGTTGGGAGGAGGAGCGGCAGCGGTGCAGATGCTGGCCTACGGGGCGGTTAGCTTGGCCACCACCGGTGGCATCGACCTGTTGGCCATGGCTTTGGCAGGGGGAACCAGCTTGGGATGGAGCATTGTTGCCCTGGGAGCCAGCCCCTACCTGGAGCGCCTATTTGACTTAGCCACCCCCATTCGTCTGATCGAGTTGAGCAATCCCAATCGCACCCTGTTGCGGCGACTGGCTGCAGAGGCCCCCGGCACCTTTCAGCACACTCTGCTTGTGGCCACTTTGGCAGAACGGGCTGCCCAGAAGCTGAACCTCAACGTGGAGCTGGTGCGCACCGGCACTCTTTACCACGACATCGGCAAGATGCTGCAGGCCCGCTACTTCATCGAGAACCAGATGGGCAGCCTCAACCCCCACACCCAACTGGACGATCCCTATCGCAGTGCTCAGATTATCAAGGCCCACGTCAGCGATGGCTTGCGCCTGGCCAAGCAATATAATCTGCCTACCGCCGTCCAGGCGTTTATCCCTGAGCACCAGGGGACGATCCTGATTGCCTATTTCTACCATCAAGCCCAGATGAAAGCCGGGGGTCAGCCCGTACCCGAAGAGCCGTTCCGCTACGATGGCCCGATCCCCCAGAGCAAGGAGACGGGGGTGGTGATGATGGCCGATGCCTGTGAAGCCGCCCTGCGCAGCATGACTCTGAGCGATGGCTTCGGCCCCGATGTGGTCGAGCGGGCAAAAGCTGTTGTCCGCAAAATTGCCCAGGCCCGTTGGCAAGATGGCCAGTTGGTTGACAGTGGGCTGACGCTGGAGGATTTGGAGGTGGTGGCAGACGCTTTCGTGGAGGTCTGGCGGGAATCCAACCACGAGCGCATCCCCTACCCCAGTTTCACCCCTGCCCCCTCGCTGCCTGAGACTGCCTCTGCTCAGGCCCAGATCCCGGTGTTGATGAGCCCCTCTACGGGATCCCCTTAGCCAAGTAACCTCTCCCGTTCGCGTCAGCGAGACGGAGTCCTCAGAAGCTGGGTAGGTAGAGAAAGGTCTAGCCCTGCGGCTCATCGATCAGTACGATAGGGGATCGTTCTGTGGACCCAGTATGAACCAGGGCAGTCCTAGGATTTGCAGCCCTAGGCGGAGGATTTTTGTTTTATTGTTTTTGGATGGCCTGCTGAATGTTTCATGGAGCTCCTACTTCCTCTGCCGATCCCAAAGCTTCTGCAGCTCCTTTTCAGATTCCACCTCTGTCTCAGTCCAGCCCTGTCCAACTGTCGCTGGTCATTCCCACCTACAACGAAGCCTCCAGTATCTGCAGCCTGATCCGGCAGTTGTGTGCCCACCTAGACACGATTCTGCCTGGAAGCTATGAGTTGATTGTGGTGGATGACAATAGCCCCGATTACACTGCCAAAGTGGCCCAAGGATTGCAAAAAGAATTCCCTCAACTGCAAGTCATTTGTCGCCACCACGAACGAGGCCTGGCCACTGCCGTGCTGCGGGGATGGCAAGCTGCCCGCGGCGAGGTGTTGGGGGTTATGGATGGGGATTTGCAGCATCCGCCGGAGATTGTCCTCAAATTGTGGCTGCTCATCCAGAAGGGGGCAGATCTGGCGGTGGGCAGCCGCTATGCGGAGTCGGGGGGGGTGAGCCACTGGAGCTTGGGCCGACGCATCGTCTCCCGTGGGGCCCAATGGATCGGGTTGGCTCTGCTGCCAGGGATCTTCAGCCGTGTTTCCGATCCGTTGAGCGGACTGTTCCTGGTCAGACGCCAGTCTATTGCCGGGATCCCGCTCAACCCCAAGGGTTACAAGCTGCTGATCGAGGTGCTGGCGCGGGGCCGGGTGAAAACCATTGCTGAAGTCGGCTACATCTTTCAGGAGCGCCAAAACGGGGAGAGCAAAATCCAACTGCAAACTTGTCTCCAATATCTCCACCACCTGATGGTGCTGCGCTTTTCGCTAGGGCAGGTGGGATCCTTTTTGCGCTTCAGCACGGTTGGCCTATCCGGCACCTTGGTGGACATGGCTTTGCTCTATGTTTTGCACGATCCCACCAACTTAGGATGGGATCTCATAACCAGTAAGCTGGTTGCTTCGGAGGTGGCCATTCTCAATAACTTCCTCTGGAACGACCTGTGGACTTTTCGCCATGTGACCCGCTTGCAGCCGGGGCCCTGGAATCGCCTGCAGCGGTTGGCGAAGTTTAACGTTATCTGCTTAATTGGCTTGGTTCTCAACACTTCACTGGTGACCTTGCTGAGCGAGCGCTTGGGCATTCATTATTTGTTGGCCAACTTAATTGCCATCGGTGTTGTCGTATTCTGGAACTTCTACCTCAACTCCAAGCTGAGCTGGAGGAGTGCGGAGGTTAAGTCGGACTCTACGGGTGGCCAGTCTTGAGTATGGCTTTTTCCAGGAAGAGCCAATCCGGAGGTATGGGCATTTCGCTCATTTCCTCACTGTCTGGGCCCCCTTTGGCATCCACCTTCGCCCCTTGTTCCTATGGCTGCGCTAAGTAGAGTTGGGGCGGATCCCCTCTAGGGCGATGATCTCCTGGATCACCGAGCGAACAACGGGAGCAGCCGTCGTCGAGCCGAAGGCATCTTCCCCCTGGGGCTCGTCGATCACCGCCAAGATCACGTAATTGGGGCGAATGGCCGGGAAGTAGCCCACAAAACTGGTGATGCGCTTGCCGGGCAAATAGCCCCCCCGTGGCCCGGCTTTCTGGGCAGTGCCGGTTTTGCCAGCGATCTCATACCCCTCGATCTTGGCCGATTGCCCCGTGCCAAAGTCCACCACATCCCGCATTTGGATACGCACTGCCAGCGTGGCTTGCTCGGATAGTACCCGCACCGGCTGCGGCTGCGGGGATCCCCAAACCAGAGTATCCGTATCCTTTTCCACCAAGCCTCGCACCACATGGGGCTGTACTTTCAGTCCGCCATTGGCAATGATGCAGTGCATGGCAGCCAACTGTAGAGGAGTGAGGGCCAGCCCCTGGCCGAAAGCGACAGTGGCCCGCTCCACCGGCACCGTAACAAACTGTCGCAGCGGTTTCAAGCGGCTGGCCGGCTCAAAGGGCAAATCCACGCCACTGCGCTCGTTGAACCCCAGCCGCACCAAGGCATTGTAGTACTGGCGGGGATCCAGCTTGCGCATCAGGTGTACCATACCCACATTGCTGGATTGCCGCAGGATATCCGTGACGCTCATCCAGCCATGGGCCCCTCGCTGGTGGTAGTCGTAATTTTGAATGGGCCACTGACCGATGAGAATCCGACCCTCGTCATAGACCCGTTCATCTGCTGTAAAGGCTCCAGCATCCAACCCAATGGCAATGTTGATGGGCTTGAAGGTGGATCCCGGCTCATACAAATCCGTTACGGCCCAGTTGCGAAAAAGACCGGGGTCATACTCAAAGTAGCGGTTGGGGTCATAGGTGGGCTCGCTCACCAGAGCCAGGATTTCCCCTGTCTGGGGCTGGAGGACAATCACCGTGCCCCGCAGGGCTCGAAACCGCTCCAGTTGCACTTTCAGGGCAGCGCGGGCAGCTCTTTGCAGGCGCATATCTAGGGTAAGTTGCAGCACCGTCTCGCCAGATTGCAGCAGCCCTTCCGGCACCTCGGCAGCCAACAGTCGTCCGTAGCCATCGCGAGGAATAGTAACAGGCTGAACAGTACGCTCCAGCAGCTCTTGCCGGGAATATTCCACTCCCGCTTGGCCCTGATGATCCAGATCCACATAGCCCACCACCTCAGCGGCCATCTCTTTTTGGGGGTAAATGCGTTGCCGCTCGCTCACCAGCTCCAGGCCATCCAGATGCAGAGCCTGAATTTGATCCGCCACCTCCTGGGATACCCAGCGCTCCACCCGCACTGCCTGATTGGCCGATAGCCGCTGCGCCAGTTGCTCTACTGGACGCCGCAACAGGGGAGCAAGGGCAGTGGCCATTTCCTCCGGGGTGCGTTTGCCAAAGAGGCGGGGATGGGCCCAGAGAGTATAGACGGGGCGATCTACGGCCAGCAATTCTGCCTGCTGCTTGGCAATAGAATGACGATCCACAATTGAGCGACGAGGAATGAAAGGTCTTAGCTGGGCTCGCTGCTGGGCTTCGGCTCGCTGCTGCAATAGGGGTGCCTGTTGATGTTGCAAATAAACCAGACGTGCTCCTGTTACAAATAGGGCGATGATCAAAGCCAGTCCGGTCATGCCGGCGCGAAAGTCAAGCTGGCGGGCCGTCGGGATCCGCTCCCCCAAGAGCCATCCCAGCGCTGTTCCCCACTGCCTAGAGCTTCGCGGTGAAGGGATCCAAGAACCTCTGCGTCGGCGCCGTTGAGCAAGTTGCCGGCCATTTTGCCTTGTCTCCAGAGATTTCGGCACAGGCCGCCCTACCCTAGCCCTAGGTCTGCCTTCCATTGCAATCCTCACATGAGCACCACCGCTAGTTTGGCGCTCATCCCACTGTTATGCCACCCCACAGCTTCTGGGAAAGACCTTGGGATCCCGAAAAGCAGCCAGGACATTTTAGAGGTATTGGAGATAACATAATACCTCAGAACATGAATTAGGTGCGGGCAAGTCCTCAGACTTTTCGCACTTGGATCCACAGTTTTAAATCACATTCAAAAGAAACTGGGAAGACATGAAAAACCCAACTCACTTGCGTACATTCAACAGCTCAAACCTTTAACTTGCTTGATTTAAAACCTCTTCCCGGCGCCTCGTGCAGTCAGCCACTCAATTTCCGCTCCTGGTTGGAGAGAGGGGAAGTTGAATACAGCACAGCGAAAACCGGAGGACTTACTGCTTTTCATAATTTTTTAAACGCTTCGTATTCTCGGAAACAGACGACCGGCAGACTAGCAAGCCATAATCTAAACAAATCCAGCTTTCTCGGAGTTAAGTCTATGAAATGCGTGGAGGAGAGCCACAACAAGCGCGTATACCAAGAGAAAAAAGTTTCGTGTTTGGGCCCTTTTCTTACCTTCATGTTCCTCCCGTTCTTGGCTTTAGAGTGGTTTTCCCTGGGCGATCGCCACTTCACCTGCTTTCGAGTTGACCAGTCTGCGGTTAACTGCGAAGTGTTTTTCCAGCCGTTGCTGCCTTTGCCAAGTACGACTAAACTCTACAAGGACGTGAGAGGGGCTGGAACCAAAACCGGAATCACAAGAGTCAAAAGAAACCCAGCTAAAGGAACAGGAACAACCCACTACAAATACTACTATGTCACGCTGAAAACTCCTGCAGGGGAACAGGTAGCCTGG
The DNA here is from genome assembly GCF_054058915.1 of Thermostichus sp. MS-CIW-41. Classification (NCBI taxonomy): domain Bacteria; kingdom Bacillati; phylum Cyanobacteriota; class Cyanophyceae; order Thermostichales; family Thermostichaceae; genus Thermostichus; species Thermostichus sp. MS-CIW-41. Next base: position 16,294 of record NZ_JBSSBO010000012.1, on the reverse strand, counting down.
TCAGCTTCCAGTGAGAGGGAGGCTCAGGAACTGGCAAGGCGCATTCAGTCTTTTGTGAACGGCACAGAGAGTCAGCTCTTAGTAGATAGCAGTAAGCCCTCAGTGGATATTATAATCTTTTCCCTCCTCTTCCTTTCGCCAGGGATTTTTACACTGATATCGGCTTTGTGGTCCTACCGCCTAACCTTTGACCGCTCCTTGTACCAAATCCAGGAGGAGTACCTCACTCCTTTTGGATCGCGAGGGCAGAAAACTTATTCCTTCCGAGATGTGCAGCAGGTCACGGTTCGGGCCAGGACAGATTCTGATGGCGATACTAGCTTTTCGGTAGAGGTGACATTGCAATCCCAGAAGCCTTTGCTATCCATCTTCAGTAGCAGTGAATCAGAGGCGCGGGCAGAGGCCGAGAAGCTAGGTCAACTTTTGGGGCGTCCGGTCATTTTTTTGCGGGAAACAAAGTCATCGGGAAAGTCATCGGGCATTTTTTTTCGGAAAACAAAGTCATAGTGCTAGAGGGACGTAGCCCCGAGAGGTATTCAAGGTAAGTTAGATCTGTCCATCTGCCCATAGGGATCCCCTCCATTGCCTAGAGCGGTTTGGCTAATCCTGGGGTTGGGCTTGTTCATGCGGGGCCTGGTGGCTGCCCTTTTGCCGCCGGGCTTTGACGAAGCCTACTACTACCTCTACACCCGCCATCTGGATTGGAGCTATTTTGACCATCCGCCGCTGGTGGCCTGGACAACGGGCTTGGGGCCTGCCTTGACCGGCCAGGTGTCGGCTTTTTCTATTCGACTGGGATCCCTGCTGCTGTATTGTGGCTCTTCCCTATTCCTCTACTACACCGGAGCGCGCCTTTTCTCTGTTCGGGCGGGACTGATCAGCTTGGCGGCCATCAGCATCGCACCCATCCTTTGGATTGGGTTTGGGGTGCTGACCCTGCCGGATAGTCCGCTGGTCTTTTTTACGGCAGCAACCTTGTGGGTGGCCGCTCAGGAGTTTTTCCCGGTGCCTTTGGGGCAGGGGAAATTGGCTGTCTATGGGGCGGCTCGCTATCGGCCAGGGCCTAGGCTAGCGCTCATAGGTCTCTTGGTGGGGCTGGCCTGCTTGGGGAAGTACCACGGCTTGGCTTTGGGGTTCGGCCTGGTACTCTTTTGTCTGCTCAGCCCAGTTCATCGCTGTGCCTTGAGGTCGGGCTGGACGGTGCTGGCGGTGCTGGGTTTTGTGCTGGCCTTCAGCCCGGTGCTGATCTGGAACGCCCAGCAGGATTGGGTCTCCTTTCGCTTTCAGGCGGGGCGGGCGGTGCCGGAGGCAGGGTATCAACTGCAAGCGCTGGGGCTGACGATCCTTTCTGAAATCTTTTACCTGTTCCCCAGCTTGGGGATCCCTTTGGGGTGGGCGAGTTTGGCAGGGACGGGTCGGGTGGCCCTGCAGATTCTCCGCGGGATGCGGCTGACGGATGAAGAGCTCAAGCACCTTTTGATCCTGGCCTGTGGATTACCGCTGGTGTTGGCCTTTACCTTGATGGGAGGCTACCGGCCCATCTTGCCCACCTGGCCCATGCCGGGGTTTTGGGTGCTGACGCTGCTGCTGGGATCCTTCTGGGAACGGTGGCCGGGAGCGAAGCGAACCTTAGTGGGGACGGCGGTGATGGTCAGCTTGGTGGTGGGGGTGGGGCTGGCCCATGTGCGCTATGGCCTGCTGCAGGCTCCTGGCGGGCTGGGCCTGTGGCCCGTGGAGCAGGATCCCTCTACTCAGCTCATTGAAATTGAGCAGTTGCGGCAGCGCTTTCGGACGGATCCCCGCCTGGCTCAGGCCCTTGAGGAGGCAGAGTTCGTTTTTACCAATGCCTATTTTTTGGGCGGTCAGATCGCCATGGCCCTGGCCCCGCTGACGGACAAGCCTCTGACCTGCCTGGATGCAGATTTGCGGGGCTTTGCCTTTTGGTCGCAGCCGCAGGATTGGCTGGGGCAGGATGGGCTGCTCATCACTTCCAAGTTGTTCCAGCCGAGGGCAGGGATCCCAGCCACCTATGGCGACTACTTTGCCCAAATCGAGCCTGTGGCCGAGGTTCCCCTGGTGCGGGCAGGGGCGGTGGCACAAACCTTTCAGGTGTACCTGGCTCGACAGATGGGCAAACCCTATCCCCGTCCCTATTCCCGCCTGCAATAGCAGCGGAGAATAGCCTGGGCCAACCTAGAGGGGGCGATGTCTGTCGAACCAGCGCATCAGCATTGCCGCCAAGCGTTCGGGGTTGTGGCGCACCAAGCCGGTCTCTGGATCCTCTTGCATGACGTTAGCCAAAACGGCACGGCAGCCCAGGTAAGCCAGTTTGTCGGGATCCAGCACCACAAACTCAGAACCGCTGCGGCGGTAATGCTCCAAAGCGCGCGGGGAGGGTGGCTCCCGCTGCACCAGCACGCCGTCAAATAGGCGCACTCCTGCCACCCGATCCAGAGCCATGACGTGATCCCCAACGGTATAGCCGTCGGTTTCCCCCGGCTCGGTCATGATGTTGCAGACGTAGATGTGGGGGGCCATATTTTTGGCCAGAGCTTCCACAATTTCCGGTACCAACAGGTTAGGGATGATGCTGGTGTAGAGGCTACCCGGCCCCAGCACCACAAACTCTGCCGCCTCAATAGCCTCGATGACTTCCGGTAGGGCGGGAGGGTTGGGGGGGTCACAGCCGATTCGGCAAATGCGTCCTCCGGCTTTGGCAATGTTGGACTCTCCCACCACGCGGCGGCCATCGCTCAGCTCCGCCCAGAGGGTAACATCCGCCAGGGTGGCCGGCAGCACCCGCCCCTGAATGGCCAAGACTTGTGAGGTGGCAGTGATGGCCCGAATCAAGTCGCCGCCGGTTACCGCGGTGAGGGCAGTGATGAACAGGTTGCCGAAGCTGTGGCCGCTCAACCCTTCCCCCGACTGGAAGCGATATTGAAACAGCTCGGTGAGCAGCTTTTCCTCGTTGGCCAGAGCAGTCAGACAGTTGCGGATATCGCCGGGGGGCAAAACGCCGATCTCCCGCCGCAGACGCCCTGAGGATCCCCCGTCATCGGCCACCGTGACAATGGCCGTGATGTTGGAGCTGTAGCGCTTCAGACCCCGCAGCAGGTTGGAGAGGCCGGTGCCGCCCCCCAGTACCACAATGCGGGGACCACGGCTGAGACGCCGCCGCGACAACAGCTTATCCACCAGCGCTTCATCTCCCTCGGGGATCAGCACATCCTCGATGGAGCGCATGGCGCTGCGAAACCCCAGCACCACCATCACCAGCCCGATCCCAGTCACCAGGGGGCCACTGATGTTGTTCGGGATCCAAGTGGTGATCAGGCGCAGGGTGATGTCGATCAGCCGCTTCAGGCGAAAGATGGGGGTCAACTCCGTCCAGATGGCAATGCCCAGCACCATCAGCAGCACGCCCCCAACCGCCAGGCTCAGCCAGCGTTTAACGGCTAAACCGGGAAAGAGCCATTTCCAGCCACTTCCCGGCCAAGCAGCCTTGCGGCGGCGAATGCCCCAAGCGGCGGACTTGTTGCTGGGCACAGGCTTAGGCATGGGAAGGTGCAGGAACGCCGGCCAAAGGGATCCTAACCTGTTGCTGGGCAACGCCGGCTTCGCCGGGCGCCGGGCCAAAGCGGGCTTCCAGCTCCCGCTGAGAGTCGAGCAGATGGCGATGCTGAACCTGAACATTCAGGTCGGGAAGAACGTGGTTGCCGGCAGGGACAGTCCAAGGCTGCAAATCCTGGGCCAGGCGCTCCACCAGGGCCACCGAGCGGTGCTGACCGCCGGTACAGCCGATAGCCAAAGTCAGGTGGGGGCGACGCTCTGCGCGGTAGTGGGGCCAAAACGCTTTGATCAGGGACAAGATGTGCTGGTAGGTGGATTGTGTGATGGGATCCGCAAACAAGAACTCCTGCAGCAGGGGATCCTGCCCAGTGAGGCGACGCAGATGGGGCTGAAAGAAGGGGTTGGGCAAAAAGCGCACATCAAATAGCAAGTTGGCATCGGGGGGAACGCCGTACTTGAAACCGAAGCTGACCAACCTTAGGTTGAGGGGCTGGGGGATCCCTTGCACCAAAGCTTGCAATTGCTGCCGCAGTTGCTGGGCATTGAGGTCGGAGGTATCCAACCAGTGGGTGCAGCGTTCCCGCACCGGGGCCAGAGCCAGCCGCTCTTGCTCAATGGCCTCCAACAAACCGGCAGCTTCCCCGTAGGGATGGGGACGGCGGTGGGCGCTGAGACGGTTGAGCAACACTGGGGAGCGGGCCTCCAAGAATAGGAAAGGGATCCCTTGCGATTGCACCCAAGCAGCCAGGGTGGGAACTTGATCCCGGTACTCCTGGGCGTGGAGATTCAAGCTGATGGCCAAAGCAGCGTGATGGGTCCGCATCGCCTCAACCAAGGGGATCACCTGGGCAGGCGGGATCCCTTCTAGGCTGGTGTACCCCAGTTGTTCCAACTGCTGGATGGCCAAAGTTTTCCCGGATCCCGTCAGGCCGGCAATGACCAGAACGGGGGGCGCGACTGACATGGGTTTATCCTGCATGGAGCTTATTCTAGGGCGAGGGGCGGCCAAAACAAGTGCTGCAAGGGAGGGATCCCTGCCGGCTCAGCCATACAGGGCGCCCAGAAACCATCCTCTCAGGTTGGCGAGGCTTTGGTAGCTTTTTTATCCATTTTCTCATCCGGTGCCGCCGGTCTCAGGAGGGGAGCGCTGGGGCAGAGATCCACCAAAAAACATTGCTGGCACAGAGGCTTGCGGGCAGTGCAGACGGCCCGCCCGTGGTCGATCAGACGGATAGACCAGTTCTCCCAATCCGCCTGCGGCAACAACTGCATCAGATCCTTTTCGACGCGCACGGGATCCTCGTGCTCAGTGAGGCCGAGGCGGCGGCTGAGGCGCTTGACATGGGTATCGACGGTAACCCCGGCATGGATGCCAAAAGCATGAGCCAACACCACATTGGCCGTCTTGCGGGCTACGCCGGGTAGGGTGAGCAGCTCCGGCATGGTGCGGGGCACTTGGCCACCGAAATGGCTCAAGATCTTGCGGCAGGCTTCCTGAATGTGCTTGGCCTTGTTGCGATAGAAGCCGGTGGAATGGATGAGAGCCTCGATCTCCTCTCGCGGCGCTGTCGCCAGGGCCTGGGCATCCGGGAAGCGACGAAACAGCTCCGGCGTCACCTGATTCACCCGCTCATCCGTACACTGAGCCGAGAGGATGGTTGCCACCAAGAGCTGCAGCGGCGTCTGGTAGTGGAGGGCACAGGTGGAGTTGGGGTAGTGGCGCTTCAGCCGGAGCAGGATCTCCAAAGCTCGCTGGCGCAGGGCCCGTTTGCTGGCCATCTTCCCCTAGCCCGACCCGGTGACAATGGCGAGGGTGTCTTTGAAGATCAGCACCACCCCCAATCCCAGTAACAACACCAAGCCCGTCTGCATCACCCGCTCCTCCAGATGCTTGGGCAGCCGTTTGCCGCGAATCGCCTCCAGGATCAAAAAGGCAATGTGTCCCCCGTCCAAGGCGGGCAGGGGCAACAGGTTGAGAAAGGCCAGGTTAATGCTAATCAAAGCGGTGAAATTAAACAGGCTGGCGGCGTCATCGCGGGCCAGATCCGCCCCAATCTTGACGATCCCCACCGGGCCGGAGACCTGAGCAGCCGTGCTTTGGAAATTCTGAACCAACTGCTGCAGTCCGTTCAGATTGAGCATCACCACCCGCTGGTAGGCATTTCCCGCCTCCGTGAGGATCTCGGCCACGCTCTGGGCGGGGCGCAAGGTCACCTCTTGATTGGGGGCCAAGGTCACTCCAATGGCCACCGTCTCTCCCCGCATCTCTGGGATCACCGTCAATTGCAGGGGATCCCCTTCCCCACGCTGCACCTCCAGGGGAATGGGCCGGTTCTCGCTGCTGCGGATCAGCACCTGAAAATCGTTCAGAGCTGCCAAGGCCGCCGTCTCGTCGGCAATCCCCCTGTAATCGCGATCGGCTGCCTGCAACACCACATCCCCTGCCTCCAGGCCGGCCCGCTCCGCCGGGCTATCGGGCATCACCTGAGGGATGAGAATGCCGGGATGGATGCGCGTTACCGAGGGGATCCCCACCGAGGCGAACATCAACACCAGCACCAGATAGGCGAAGAGCAGGTTGGCCATCACCCCCGCACTCATCACCACCAGGCGATCCAACACGGGGCGGTTTTTCAGCAGATCCGGGTCGTCGGGCGGGTAGGGGGAATGTTCATCCTCGTCAGGAAAGCCCACGTAGCCCCCCAGCGGCAGGGCGCGAATGGCGTACTCTGTCTCCTTGCCCTGGTATCGCCACAACACCGGCCCAAACCCCAGCGAGAAGCGGTTGACGTGGATCCCTTGGAGTTTGGCTGCCGCAAAATGGCCTGCCTCATGCACCAGGATCAGCAGGGCGAGAATGGCGATGGAGAGGAGAACAGACATGCGCTAGCTCTGAAAAGGCACAGAAGTGGGGAGCAGAGAGCCACCCGAGGCTATTTATCAAGGCACATAGTCCAACACATGATAAAGAACCCTAAAGGAATCTCACAAAAACCTACAGGGCCCCTCAGAATACCTGCTCCACCTCCAAAATATCGGGAATGCTCTCCCGCAACTTGCGCTCAATGCCCATCTTTAGAGTCATGGTCGAGCTGGGGCAGGCTCCACAGGCCCCCTGCAAGCGCAGCTTGACCACCGGGCCATCGATTTCCACCAATTCCACATTGCCCCCATCGGCCATCAAGTAAGGACGCAGCTCGTTCAGGACTTTCTCGACGTTCTCGGTATTGAGTTCCAGTGCTTGTGCCATGGTTGCTTTTAGCCTCGTTGAGATTTGGATTGTAGCGGTTTCTGATACATTCACGCTGAACTCTCCTGAACATGGTTCAGGAAAGAAGCGATCGCATCCTGCCTATCTCTGTTCGCGTCAGCGGGACGGAGTCCAAACAGGAAGGCGGTATCCCGCAAAGCCCTGAGGAATACCCCCCGAGCGCTTTCCCCCTTCACTTCCCGGCAACCGTTGCGGTGGACTCAAGGATCAGGGGGAAACTTGGTCTACTATATCCCTCTCAATGACTTTTGCCAAACCGCCTAAAGCTCAGTAAATTCAGCAAAGTTCAGGGTTTTGGGGGTTAGAGGCATGCTCCACAGATCCCTCAAGCTGGCAAGGGATCGCTATGATTTCAGCATAGTCTGAATCCTTCTGGGGGAGGGCTGGCTTGGTTGTCCGGATCCCTCCAACACCAGACGACTAGAATGAGTAGGAAGCAGATTTGCCTATTCCCAGCAGCATCACCCACTCAGCAGGGCCGTCTTTATTTCTTATGCTAGACGCTTTACTGATCGCGATCTTCATGTTGGCCGGGGCTGGTCTCGGGTTTTACGGCCTGGATTTGCTCCCTCCTGCCGCCATTCAGGGGGCCAATGTGGAAGGAGCCCGTGTCGTCACCAGCGGCTTTGGCGTGCTGGCAGGACTGGCTTTGGGATCCCTGGTGCGCTGGAGCTACCGTCGCTTCGAGGCCAATGTGCGCTCCTTGCCGCCGGACGTGTTGATCAGCCGCTCGGTGGGGTTGGTGATCGGCTTGGTGATCGCCAATCTGGCCATGGCTCCTGTGTACTTGCTGCCCCTGCCCCCCCAACTCAACAGGTTCCTCGAGCCGCTGGCTTCGGTCTTTTTCAGCTTGGCCTTTGCTTACCTGGGGGTCAGCCTGGCCGATACCCACGGCCCCTCGCTGCTGCGGCTGTTTAACCCCAACTATGCTTTACAAGCAGCCCTCTGGGCGGAGGGCAATGTGGTGGCTGCCAGCGCCAAGGTTTTGGACACCAGCTCCATCATCGATGGCCGAGTGGCTCAGTTAATCGAGACAGGTTTTTTGGAAGGAACCCTGGTGGTTCCTCGCTTTGTGCTGACGGAATTGCAGACCATTGCCGACAAAGCCGATGCCCAAAAACGAGAGCGGGGCCGCAAAGGCTTGGATACCCTGCAGTCTTTGCGAGAGGCCTACCCCGATCGTTTCGTTATTCACGAAGCCAACTATCCAGATCTGACCACTGTCGATGAAAAGCTGGTGCGCCTCACCCAAACCGTGGGGGGAACGCTGCTTACCACCGATTACAACCTGAAGAAGGTGGCGGCTCTGCAGGGGGTCAAGGTGCTGAATGTGAATGAGTTGGCCGAGGCGCTGCGGCCCATCTATGTTGCCGGCGACAGCTTTGATATCAAGATCACCCGCGAAGGAAAAGAGCCAGGTCAAGGGGTGGGCTACTTGGAAGACGGCACCATGGTGGTGGTGGAAGAAGGGCAGCGCTCTGTGGGCAAAACCCGCTCTGTGGTTGTGACCAGCGCCATTCAAACCTCAGCAGGCCGCATGATCTTCGCCCGCCTCAACAAGGACTCTGCCCCACTAACCCGCCCGGCCTCTGATCCGGCCAGCCCGGCTTCCTCTGGAAAAACCTAAGTTTTGGCCTACGTTCCCCTAGCGCAATGATGGCTTCATCCCAAATGGGCGCCCTCCGACCCACTCCGATGTTCTACACGCAGGATCGCCAGAGGCGCTTCTGGAGTTTTTACTGGGAAGATGCCGAGAAATATGGCATCCACCCTCAGCACATCGTGAGCGGACAGCAAATCTGGGAGGTGGCCAACGCTGGAGAGTACGAAGCCAAGCTCAACCAGGTCTTTGCAAGCGGGGATCCCCTCTCCTACGAATGTCAGGTGCTCTCGCCCCGCTACAAGTTGCATCTGCATCTTTCTCTCAACCCTGTACGGGACATGGAAGGGGAGGTGGTGGCGGTTGCGGCAGTGGGCAAGTTGCTGGGGGCTACGCCTTTTGCGTTGGCCGGAGGAACCAGCAGCCCCAACAGCCAGCCCCATGCTCTCCCGGCCGATCCGGTACAGGGGATCACGACGCAGTTGGTGCGCAACATCCGGCATTCCCTGGATATCCGGCAACTGTGCCAGCAGACCGTGGAGCAGTTGGGGCAACTGTTTGAGGTAGATCGCTGCCTGATGGCCCTCTACGAGGTGGGGCAAGACTCCCTCACGGTCAATGCCGAGTACCGCCGCCATCCTGGGGATCCCTCCCTGCTCCACCAGACCCTGAAGCTGGCAGATTACCCCCATTTGTTGCAGGCCCTCAGACAGGAAGAACCGGTGGAGGCGGGGCGACATCTGGCCATTGCCATGTCTTACCAGGGCTACGCCAACAGCCTGCTCTGGCTGGAAATGCTGGATCCGAATAGGGTTCCTGTTTGGCAGCCAAGCCACATTCAGGTACTCCAGAGCATTGCCACCTACCTGGGCGCGGCCATTGCCCACGCCATTTTGCTGGATCAAAGTCGCCAACTGGCAACCCGCTTGCAGTTAGCCAACCAAACTCTGCGTCAGAAAAATAAGGAGCTGGAGCAGGCCCGTGCCCAAGCGGAATCGGCCAACCAACTGAAAAGCCAATTCCTGGCCAACACCTCCCACGAGCTGCGCACCCCCCTAAACGGGATCATCGGCTTTATCAAGCTGGTGCTGGACGGGATGGCCGAAAACCGCGAAGAGGAGCTGGACTTCTTGCAGGAGGCCTATCGCTCTGCCCTGCACCTGTTGGCCCTAATCAACGATGTGCTGGATATTGCCAAGATCGAGGCGGGCAAAATGCAGTTGGAGTTCCAGCCCTGCGACCTGCGAGCTTTGTTTAAGGATGTGGAGGCCAAGACCAGCTTGCAGGCCAGCCAGAAGGACCTACAACTGAGCTTCCACCTGCCCAACACCTCGGATCAGATTTTGCTCTTGGGCGATTACCAACGCCTGTTGCAGGTGATGCTCAATTTGGTGGGGAATGCCATCAAGTTTACCCCCAAAGGCTCGGTAACCGTGCGGGCGGATATCCTGCCCGGCAATCCGGGGTTGGCCCGCATCCGCGTCATCGACACCGGGATCGGGGTATCGCTGGAAAAGCAGCAAAAACTGTTTCAGGCCTTCACACAGGTGGATGGTTCCACCACCCGCCAATATGGGGGGACGGGCTTGGGCCTGGCCATCAGCCAACGCCTGGTGGAGGCGATGGGAGGGGAAATCAATTTCTACAGCCTGGGCGAAGGGCTGGGATCCACCGTCACCTTTACGGTGCCCCTCTACCGCAAGCCGCTCCTGAGCGGGGATCCGAACCCAGAGGCGCTCCCTGCTCAACCCGCCCGAGATAGACCTGAGGATGCGGATCCCACCTTGATTTCTGTTCCCAACTCAGTCCAGCGATGACCCACCCGGCCATTTCTCCTTCAACCGCTCTGGGTACCTCTCGGTTGCCCTATCCTCGTAAGCGGTTTGGTCAGCATTGGCTCAAGGATCCCGCTGTTCACGAGGCGATTTTGCGGGCTGCCCAGTTGAATGATCTGGAGGGAGACGCGGATCCCACTTGGGTGCTGGAGATCGGCCCCGGCACCGGCCAACTGACGCGGCGATTGCTGGCCCAGGGTGTCCAGGTGGTGGCGGTGGAGATCGACCGGGATCTGTGCCGGCTGTTGCAAAAACGGTTCGCCGGCCAACCCCGTTTTCACCTGCTGGAGGGAGATTTTCTCCGCCTGCCGCTGCCTCCTCAACCCCGCCTGCTGGTGGCCAATATCCCCTACAACTTGACCGGCCCCATTTTGGAAAAGGTGCTCGGATCCCCGGCCCAGCCGGTTCGGCAGTTCGAGCGCATTGTCCTTCTGGTGCAAAAAGAGCTGGCCGAGCGCTTGCAGGCCGGCCCCGGCAGCAAAGCCTATGGTGCTCTGAGCCTGCGGACGCAGTATTTGGCCGATTGCGAGCTGATCTGCAGGGTGCCCCCCACCGCTTTCAAGCCCGCCCCCAAGGTGGAATCTGCTGTGATTCGCCTCACCCCCCGCCCCGCCCCCACCCCCGTCCGGGATCCCTGCTGGTTTAACCACCTCCTTCGACAGGGGTTCTCCACCCGCCGCAAGAAGCTCGTCAATGCCCTGGGAAGCTTGGTGGAGCGAGAGGTGGTCGCAGCAGCTTTGGCTCAGCTCCGCCTCAACCCCGATGCCCGCGCCGAAGAGCTGGATCTGCCCCACTGGCTGGCCTTGAGCGATCTGTTGCTGGAGAAAGCGCCCAAAAGGGCTGTTGTTCCTCAAGAGGGGCAGGAACCGGGGTAGGGTGAGAGAGGGAAGCTCAGTTGGACGAACCCAAACATCCTCTGGGGTTTTTGAAGTCCCTTCCCGATCTTGTTCTGGATCCCCTTCGCCAATGCAGGTGCATCCATGCAAAGCAACCAAGGCAAGCAAATCCTCTTGACCGGTGGCACAGGCGGGCTGGGTTTGGGGGTGGTTCCCGTGGTGCTGGCCAGCGGAGCAGAGCTGACCTTGACCTATCGACAAGAGAAAGATCTCACCATTTTGCGGGAGCGACTGCCGGCCAATGCTCTGGATCGGGTTCGCTTTGTGCAAGTGGATTTAACAGATGAGGCAGCGGTTGCCCGCGTCATTGCCGACCTACCCCGCGTGGATGGGCTGATCCACCTGGTGGGGGGCTTTGCCATGGGCCCCACCCACGAGTACAGCTTGGCGGACTGGTATCGCGACTTCGACCTCAACCTCACCACCACATTCCTGACCTGCAAGCACAGCCTGCGCAGAATGTGGCAACAGGGCTATGGGAGGATTGTAACGGTGGGATCCCGCGGAGCGGTGGAGCCGGGCCCGCAATTGGCCGCCTACTGCGCTTCCAAAGCGGGGGTGGTGGCCCTGACCCGTACCATTGCCGCCGAAACCCAAGGCACCGACATCACGGCCAACGTCATCCTGCCCAGCATCATCGACACGCCGGCCAACCGAGCTGCCATGGGATCCGAGCGAGCCAAGCTGTGGGTAAAGCCAGAGTCCATCGGGCAGGTGATTGCCTTTTTGGTCTCAGAAGCAGCGCGGGATCTGCGGGGGGTGGTGCTCCCGGTGTATGGCAACATCTAGGCAACTGGTTGACCGGGCCACAAGCCGCCATTCATGATACAGAATATGCACTTATCTCTATCCAGTTCTTTTCCATGCTGAAGCGGTTATTCTTGGGTGGCTTGCGCCGGCAAATCGGCCGCATTGAGGTGGCAGGGGCTATTGATGGCAAAACTCGCGAGCGGGTTCTCAAGGCCCTGAAAGAGGCGGAAGAAAACCATATCCCTGCCGTGGTGCTGCGCATCGACAGTCCAGGTGGGACGGTGGCCGACTCCCAAGAAATCTACAATGCCCTCTTGCGTTTGCGAGAGAAAAAGGGCACCCGTATTGTCGCCAGCTTTGGCAACATTGCCGCCTCTGGGGGGGTTTATATTGCCATGGGAGCCGAAAAAATTGTCGCCAACCCAGGAACGATCACCGGTAGCATTGGCGTGATCATTCGAGGCAATAATATCGAACGCCTCCTGGATAAGGTGGGGATTTCATTTAAGGTGATTAAGTCTGGCCCCTACAAAGATATTCTCTCGTTTGATCGCGAGCTAACCCCGGAAGAGCGAAACATCCTGCAAGAGTTGATCGACATCACCTACGGCCAGTTTGTGCAGACGGTTGCTGCTGCCCGCAAGTTGAGTTTGAATGTGGTCAAAACTTTTGCCGATGGCCGCATTTTCAGCGGAGAGCAGGCCCTCCACTTGGGTGTGGTGGATCGCTTGGGCACAGAAGAAGATGCCCGCCTTTGGGCGGCAGAGCTGGCGGGTTTGCCGACGGATGCGAAGTTCTACGACCTGCTCCCGCGGCGCAGAGGTTGGTCTCGATTTCTGCCGGCAGCAGAAGCCTTGGCCCGTCTGCAGTTTGAAGCGAGCACCTCGGGCTTGCCCCTGTGGCTTTACACAGGTTCTTGAGGCAGTTCGCGAACAGCTATTCCGGGAAGTTTAGCGTTCTGTACCGCACAGCCCCCACCCCCGGCCCCTCTTCCAGAGGGAGAGGGAGTTTAACTAAAGTAGCCCAACTCCAATTGCCGGGCCAGATCCAGCAGCCGGTGGGCCAGGGTTGGCTTGGTTGCCAATGGGATCCGCTCTGGACTTCCCTGCTGGGGGATCCAATAGCCTTGGTTGTGGCTGCTGCCAAAGCCGCTATCCGGTTGGTCGATGGGGTTGGCCACAATAGCATCCAGGCCCTTCTGGCGGAGCTTCTCTCTGGCCGGTGGCAAGGGATCCCCACTTTGGGCGGCAAAGCCGATGAGGCGTTGGCCAGGGCGTTTGTGGCGGGCCAGAGCTGCCAGCAGGTCAGGGATCGGCTCCAACGGCAACATCTGGGGTAGATCGGCTTTGGGCAGCTTCCCCGCGTAAACCTGAGAGGGGCGCACATCCCCCACAGCAGCAGCCATCCACAAGAGATCCGCCTGGGGAAATTCCGCCTGCAAAGCCGCCTCCAGTTGGGCTGCCGTCTCCACTCGAATGGCCCGAATGCCAAAGGGTTCCGGCTCAAAAGGGATCCCCAACGGCCCATGAACCAGAGTCACCGTCGCTCCTCGGCAGGCCGCCGCCACCGCCAATGCCACTCCCATCCGACCACTGGCCGGGTTGCCGATAAAACGCACCGCGTCGATGGGCTCCCGTGTACCCCCCGCCGTCACCAACACCCGCTTGCCCTGCCAATCTTTTTTCCCCCCTGTCCAGAGCAAAGCCCGCACATACTCCTGCAGCGCCTCCGGCTCCAACATGCGCCCTTCCCCCACCGCATCACAGGCCAAGCGGCCACTGGCCGTCGGCAAGGCCCAAAAACGGGGATCCTGCTGCAGCCGCTGCCAATTCTCGGCCACCTTCTCCGCCTTCCACATCTGCGTATTCATAGCCGGTGCCACCGCCACCGGACACCGGGAAGCCAAAACCACATTGGTGAGCAAGTTATCCGCCAGCCCATGAGCCAACTTGCCCAAGGTGTTGGCCGACAAGGGTGCAATGAGGAGAGCCTCCGCCGATTCCCCCAACTCGATGTGCAGCGGTCGTCCTCGTGTTGCTTGCCAAAAGGCGGCATCCGTAAAAGCCGGTTGGCGAGACAAGGTGGCAAAAGCCAAAGGAGAAATAAAATGTTCCGCAGCTTTTGTCAAAACCACCTTGAGCTCTGCTCCCTGCTGCACCAGAGCAGACACCAAAGCTGCCGTTTTGTAAGCAGCAATCCCCCCGCTCACCCCAATGAGGAGACGCCGCCCTGACCAAAAGGGATCCATATCGAGTGACACGCAAACAGCCTTGTTTCCAGTTTCGCTGGTTTTGCTCAATTCCGGCGGCGAAGCGGGGATCCCTCGCCCAAAGATACTTTTGACCCTGTCGAGAATAGGGCCTGAGGATCTGTCATTACCCAATTTCAGCCAAAGTCTCCCCCATAGGTTCTGGCCTTTAGAGGGAATTCCCCACTGCTGTTTTGCGCAACCACCCCTCAGATCCCATTGCGGTCGCTGACTTATTCCCTGTAATAAGAAGGAATTGGATCAAACTCTGTTGCAATCCCTGTTTGTTTCTGGCTACACTAACAGTTGTCCCTAAAACCATCTCGATATGGCTACAACCAGTAAACCAAAACCACTCACTGGCCAAGAGCTCCTCGACAAGGTAACTTCAATGGGAAATGCGGATCGCAAGGAAAAAGCTCGCGCCTGTGGTTATGTCACCTACACCAAGAATGGTCAGGAGCGAGTGAATCTGATGCAGTTTAACAACGCCCTGTTGAAGGCCGTTGGCGTGGATCTCGGCGCTAGTGACGAAAATGGATCCCGTGGCCGCGCTCCTACCTTCCGGGTTTCGGTTCATAAGAATGGCAACCTCCTGATTGGAGCTGCCTACACCAAGAAGATGGGCCTCAAGCCCGGAGATGAGTTTGAGATCAAGCTGGGCCACCACAACATCAAGCTGGAGCGGGTCAACTGATTTGCTGCCTCCCTGGATGCTTTTCCCTGCTGGTGAGTTCATCTCAGCTTGGGTAAAGCCTTTGGTATTCCTTTCGGCCTCTAGGGGCTTGGGAGCAGCGACCTCTTCCCTTCGCTCCGGTGCTCATTGTCTTTCTACTTTTCAGAACAAGGGATCCTCATGATCCGCTGGGGATCCCTGGCAGTTTGTACCTCATCAATGGCTGAAGTGTGGGTAAGTTCGCTATTCTGACAACAGTTAAATTGGGTCTGCGGCAATGAACACTCCGACCGTGCCAAATGTCTTTCGCCATTGGCGGCGGTGGCGAACTTGGGCGGGGCTGTTGTTGTTGGCAGCAGCGTTCTTTGTCATCGAGTCTCATCGGCAAGTTTGGCCTCAGTCGAATGCTTCTCAAAGTCAGGCATTTTTGGAGTGGGTGTCTTCCCAGCCTACCCCCGAACAGCAGGATGTTTTTGTGGATGGAGTCATTCGGCTGCAATTCAATCGGCCACTGGATCCCAATCTACAACGTCTGGCGGTTCAGTTGGATCCGCCGGCAGCGGTTATTTTTGATGTGCAGGGAGACGAGTTGTTGCTTAAGCCTCGGGATCCCTTGCGCTTTAGCACCCGTTACACCCTCACGCTTTCTCCCCAAGAGGGGCTGCCCCTCGAGCAGGCCATTCAGCTGAGTTTTCGCACCGAACCGCAATTTACCTACGAACGGGATGTCAAACCGCTGCTAGAAGCCAGTTGTGTGGGTTGCCATCAGCCGGCAGGACGGCAGCGCACCCAGTTGCTGGACAGTTATGAGGCCACGATGGCCTATGTCAGGCCCGGGGATCCCAATAGCGAGTTGATCAATCCCCGGTGGACGAGCCGCCACGCCTACATCCTCAACGCCATTAACCGCTCCGAAAGACTTAAACAACATTGGACAAAAGTGGACTTTCGACCAGCGTTGATGCTTTCTTCCTGCTTCTACGACCCTTGCCTAGCTGGGCTTGCAACCCAACCCCGGCAGCGGGATCTCCACAGGCGTGACTTCCCCCCAAGCTGGGGGTAGTTGAGGGTAGATACACCTCAAAATACCACCCCACCAAGTTAATCGCTGCGTTGAGATCCCGGTCTTTCTCTAAACCGCAACTCTCACAACGAAACACCCGCTGGTGCAGCGGCATCTGCTGTTTATGCTGGCAACAAGAACACAGCTGGCTGGACGGATAAAACCTATCCGCCACTACCACCTGACAGCTGTAGAGCCTAGCTTTATACTCTAGCTGTCGCCTGAACTCATAGAAACTACACTCGGCTAGACTACTAGCTAACTTGTGGTTCTTGAGCATCCCCGAGACGTTCAGCTAGAAATCGCAGGAGCCCCGCACTGTACCCGTAGGGTCAGTGCCGGGAGGAATGCGAGGTTACAATAGAACCATGACCCAAGTCCTGAC